>JARFRJ010000123.1 GCA_029287305.1 Hyphomonas sp.
ACTTTATCCTGTCCTGCGCCCACCTTATAGGATTTTTGAAGTCTGGAATGTTTTAGCTCGGACATGCCCTAGGCCGTAGGGTCTATTTATTTTTTACCCCTAAAGTGCCTCTGTGGCCGCGAGCAAGGCCTGGTCTGGGTCAATATCCCCATCATAGAGGGCCCGGCCCAAAATTGCGCCAGCAATGGGATGCGTCCTGGATATTCGGCGTAATTGACGGATATCTTCAACCGATTTAACCCCACCGGAAGCAATCACTGGGATCGAGACCGCGCCAGCAAGTGCCTGTGTAAAGGCAAGATTTACCCCGGTTTTGAGCCCATCGCGATCAATATCGGTCACAATCAGGGAGGCGACCCCGCACCCTTCAAAAGCCTTGGCAAGCTCTATGGCGGGCATATTGGTGGTCTCTGCCCAGCCTTGCACCGCGACCTTACCGCCTTTGGCATCAATGCCAACAATGATTTGGCCGGGGAAATCCCGGGCGGCGGTTTTGACAAGGTCGGGGTCTTTCAGCGCCGCCGTGCCCAGTATTACGCGTGATAGACCCGCGTCCAACCAGAACTCAATATCCGCCCGGCTGCGTATGCCACCGCCGAGCTGGACCGGTACAGTGCTTGCCGCTAGAATCGCTTTCACCGCTTGGGCATTGACCGCATTGCCAGCAAAAGCGCCGTTTAGATCAACCACATGCAAATGATCAAAGCCCATAGCGCCAAAACGGCGGGCTTGATCAGCCGGGTCCGAATTGAAGGCGGCGGCCTTGTCCATTTTGCCTTGGATTAGACGCACGCAGACGCCGTCTTTCAGATCAATAGCCGGATAAAGATGAAACTTGCTCATAGCGTCCAGTCAATAAAATTGGCGAGAAATCTAAGGCCAGCTCTCTGGCTTTTCTCAGGGTGAAATTGCGTGCCGCATATATTATCCTTGCCAATAAGGGTTGTGATTAGGCCGCCATAGTCTGTTTCTGCAAGAATACAGGCCGGATTGGCCGCCTGAAAGGCATAGGAATGGACAAAATAGACATGCGGATCAGGTCCAAGACCGGCCATAAGCGGGTGCGGGCGTGTCGGTGTGATCGTATTCCAGCCCATGTGCGGGATGGGCAAACCGCCTTTTGGGGTGATCGGGCCAACCTCTCCGGCGATCCAGCCCAGCCCGGGCGTGTTGCCATCTTCCCATCCTGTATCGGCGAGCAGTTGCATACCAACACAAATTCCAAGGAAAGGTTTGGCATGGGTGTGTACAGCCATACCCAGCGCCTCTACCAAACCGTCCCGCGATTTCAGCGCGGCTGCACAATCGGCAAAATGGCCAACGCCAGGCAATACAATCCTGTCGGCCTTGTACACTCTGTCTGGATCATGTGTCAGGGTAATTGTGCACGCCTTGCCCGCCATATCGGCGGCTTTATGCAAAGCGCGGGCGGCGGAATGTATATTTCCCGAGCCATAATCAATCAGGGCGATGTCTTCCATGGGCTCTGTTTAGGCCGAGTTTCAAATCTCGGCAATCATGCTTTTTCAATCCCTGTCACAGAGTGTCATATAGACAAGTAGGGCGCGGCATGATCAAAGACAAAAAGCAGACAGTCTACGCATAATTATGGGAGCATAGAGATGAGCAAAGGCCTGATTACGATATTCGGGGGCTCCGGCTTTATTGGCCGTTATGCAGCCCGTGAGTGTGTTAAAGCCGGGTATCGCGTGAGGATTGCCTGCCGCAGGCCCGGGCTGGCCGGCGATGTACGTCTGGCTGGCGCGCCCGGCTGGGTGGATATTGTGCAAGCCAATATTCGCGACACCGATTCGGTGCAACGGGCTTTGCAAGGCGCTGATGCCGTCGTCAATCTTGTTGGCATACTCAATGAGAGTGGCAAGCAGAGCTTTCAGACGGTTCAGGCTGAGGGCGCGGCAAATATCGCCAAAGCTGTGCACGAGGCCGGAATTGAACGGTTTATCCATGTCTCTGCGATTGGGGCCGATGCAAGCTCTGCCTCTGCGTATGGCCGAACCAAGGGCGAAGCAGAAGCGGCCATACGGGCGATTATGCCGGAGGCCGTGATTTTGCGTCCGTCCATTGTGTTTGGACCGGAAGATGAGTTTTTCAATCGCTTTGCCACACTGGCACGGGTCAGCCCTGCTCTGCCTGCCATTGGCGGGGGGCATACCAAGCTGCAACCGATTTACGCCGGAGATGTTGCCAAAGCGATTGCCGCCGCGATTGAGACAGAGACGGCCAAAGGCCAGACCTATGAACTGGGTGGACCAAATATTTATACGTTTAATGAGATATATGATTATATTTTGAAAACGGTTTGCCGCAAACGCTTCAAAGTGCCCTTGCCTTTTGGTGTCGCCAAATTGATCGGCGTCTTATTGAAAACAAGTTTTCGGTTTATCCCGCCGCTTGTTTGGCTGTTCGGCCCCCCGCCAATTACCGATGATCAGGTTGAAATGCTCAAAGCCGACAATATTGTCGATCCTGAAAGCCTCAGCCTAGCGGATTTGGGTCTGCACCAGCCAATAAGTGTTGAAAGCATTGTGCCTGGCTATTTATGGCGTCACCGTCCGCAGGGCGAGTTTACCCAAACAGGTGATATTTGATCGCGTGATCCAGAAAGGCCCCCATGGCTGTTTCTATTTCTACGTCTATGCCTGTTTCCTATATGTCAGGGCTTTGAGATAAAGCCCTCATAAAGCTTTATAAAAGGTCTGCGCCCGTGACTGAATTTGTCCCGCCCATTCTGGAAATCTCTGACGCTTTTGCCGACCCGGTTCAGCCTGCCGAGTTTCCCAAAACGATTTTGCGATATCGCAATCAGGCCGCGGCTGAAAAGGTCGGCCTAGCCGACCTGTCTGAGCCTGACTGGATAAAATTTTTCGGGCAATTGGTTTCGCTTCCAGATAATTTACACACGCCTTTGGCCTTACGCTATCATGGCCATCAATTCGGGGTGTATAATCCGGATTTAGGTGATGGGCGCGGATTTTTGTTCGCGCAATTTCGGGCCTTAGACGGTAAGCTGGTCGAGCTTGGTACAAAGGGGAGTGGACAAACACCTTGGTCACGCCAAGGCGATGGGCGACTTACCCTAAAAGGCGGTGTGCGGGAAATTCTCGCCTCGCTCTATTTGCGGGCCTTGGGCGTAAAGACATCCAGCGCGTTCTCCCTGATTGAGACGGGCGAGGCCCTGACGCGCAGCGATGAGCCAAGCCCGGCGCGATCTTGTGTCCTTGTGCGCTTGTCGGAAACCCATATCCGTTTTGGCAGCTTTCAACGCGTCATGGCGATGGATGAGAGGGAAAATCTCGCCCGCCTGATTACCCATAGTGTAACCCATTATCATCGCGAAGCCAGAGACCCGGATATGACCCGTCAAAGCGCGGCGCTTTTGGAATGTATTGCCCGTGAGACCGGCAAAATGATCGGCCAGTGGATGGCCTCTGGCTTTGTGCACGGGGTGATGAATACAGATAATTTCAATATTACTGGCGAGACGTTTGATTTTGGTCCCTATCGTTTTTTACCCCAAAGTGATCCGAATTTCGTCGCGGCCTATTTTGATCAGCAGGGCCTGTATCGGTTTGGTCGTCAACCCGTTCAGGGGCTATGGGCCTTGCAGCAATTGGCGGCGGCCTTGTCGCCTTTGGCAGACGCCTCTGATCTGGCGGAGGCTCTCAACGTTTATGAGCCCGCCTATCAGGCAAGTTTTGCTGCCCATAGCTGTGCTCTGCTGGGGCTTGAGAGCACTCATCTGGACGAGGATCTGGAATTTTGCGGCCTTTTTTATGCCTGGTTGACCAAAAGCCAAGCGGTCTGGCCGCAAGTCTTTTTTGACTGGTTTGGCGGCCCTGCCAGCGAAAGACGTGCCGATCAAAGCCCCCTGAAAAATCTCTATAATGCCGCCGAGTTCGCGCCCGTGCGTCAGGCTCTCCTCGCCCGCACGCCCGATCGCCCGGAACGTCTTGGCGCAGAATATTTTCAAGCTGGGTCTCCGACGCGCCTGCTGATTGATGATATTGAAGCGCTTTGGCAGCCGATTGCTGAGGCGGATGATTGGTCCAGCTTCGAGGCGAAACTCAAAGAGATTGAGGCCTTGCGCTGCGCCATGGATTGGCCCGGTGCGCCGCTCTGACACAAAAGTGCGCCCCTCTTGCATAAAAGTGCACCGGTTTTACATAGAAGTGCACCGCTTTTACATCAACAAAAATGAAGGAAAACAGGGTATGGCAGACCTCACCCTTTATGGGCTTAAAAATTGCGATAGCTGCCGCAAAGCGATGAAAGCGCTGCAGGCGAACGGGCATCGTGTCAGCTTTTTTGATATCCGGAAAGAGGCAAATTTGGCCGAAAAACTGCCTCTGTGGCTGGAAAAATCCGGTTCGGATGTGCTGATTAACCGGCGCTCGACAAGCTGGCGGCAATTGGATGAGACGGCTCGCCAAATGCCGCCCCTAGACCTGCTTTGTGAACATCCGACCCTAATCAAACGCCCTGTGATTGAAGCTGAAGATACGCTTTATATCGGCTGGACAAAGGCGATTGAAGCTAAACTCATCACCTAGAGCGTGTCCGCACAGAGCGCTGGCTTCATCCGAGTGAATATGCCATGCTGTGTTATCAAGCGATTATTAAAGGCGAAAATATGAAACAGATAATCTATATCGGATTAGGCGCGGCGATGATCTGGATGGTCTCGGCATGTGTAGGCATGGCGGTTGGTGCAACAGTTGGCGCGGCAACATCCGTGGCGGGTAGCGGGGTCAAGCTTATCGGTAAAACGGCGGTTGCTGGCGTAAAACTTGGCGCACGCGGCGCGGGGGCTGTCTTAACGTCAAACCCGAAAGTCCCCAAAAGCGCCTTGAAACTCAAAGCGAGTGAAGCGATCGGGCCTGATCTGCGCACGCTTGAGATATCTGAAATATATGAGGAAGAAGATTTTACCTTTTATACAATTACGACAGGAACAGACGAGGTTTACTATTGTGTGGTCGCTTCAGAAGGGAAGGGCAAATCGCTCTATGTCTCCGAGGCGCGCTGTGAACCGGCAACAGGTTCACAAACCTATTAGAGCCGTTCCGGTCAAGACTGAACCCTTTGGGCCGCCCGCACGCTAGCTCTGAAACACAAGACATCTGATATCGCCAATATAAGCGTCTTGGCAAAAATGGGCAAGGGAGGGAGCTCAGGCCCGCTCTATCTCTTTGCGGGCAGCATTGGAAAGAAAGGCGCTGCGTGTCATTTTCAAAGACTTGGCTTGATGGTCAATCGCTTCAAGTAGCCCTACATCTACAGAGATATTGACGCGGCGCGGCGATCCCCTATCCAGAATAAGCGGGATATGGACGATATGGCCGACCGCGCATTCTTCTGCCCATTCGGGGTCTTTGAATATCTCGTCCGAGGTGCGGGGCGCAGGGATGGCCTCGCCATCGGCCCGCATGCCTTCTACATGAAAGGCCAAGGCCTCCCGCGCGGCATCGACCGCAGCGTCTACCGTATTATCTTGGGCGATACAGCCCGGAAAATCCGGAAAGCTGACGCCATAACCTGGCGCATTATCGGTCTGAATAAGTGCAATATATCGCATGATTTGTGCCTCCTTTTAATGCTCTTAAAGCCATCCGACCTGTCTGTAGATCGATTTTACGGTCAAGCGTTTCAGATCTTTCTTGGGATGCGGGATGGTTACCCGGCCCTTTCTGACAGGGTGCTTAAACTGGTGGTGAGAGCCCCTAATAGCGACAAGCTCCCAGCCATCATCTTGAAGCATTTTGATCAATTTACGGCTATTAGTCTCCATGCTACATCCTTATTGTGTGTATTTATATACACAGTAAGGGGATGTAAATCAAGTGAATGTGTGTATTTATATACACATTATAGTCAGATCGCTCCGGACACCCTTAAAGGGGTTTTGACTTTCCCTCCAATGGTGGAAAAGGTCGAAACCTTAGGCCAACCTCCATTGCGCGCAGCAAAATGCTGATGATAAGGTTTCACCAATTTCGGGGAAAACTTCTTAGCTGTATAAGATTTTGGAGGGGTTACATGTGAAAAGGGTCATGCAATCTATTCTATGAGTATGACAGAGGCTGGCGCGTCCTATGTTTGCGCGGGTTCAATCGGCATATTCGAAAATGTCAAAAATGCGGTCTGTGTAGCATAAGCTAAACCTTGTTCAGATCATCAGAAAACCCATAATGAGATAAAGCAGGCTGGCGAGCCCGCCTGCGATCAGGGCATAAGGCAATTGCGTGCGAATATGGCTGATATGGTCTGAGCCTGAAGCAAAACTGGCGATAATGGATGTATCCGAGATCGGCGAGCAATGATCCCCAAAGACCCCGCCGCCCATCACACTGGCGAGCATGAGTGCGGGGGGAATGTCCGCCCCTAAAGCCAAAGGCATGGCAATGGGCACAAGTATGCCATAGGTCCCCCAGCTTGTACCGGTCGCGAAACTGGTCAGTCCGGCGGCGATAAATATCAGCATTGGCAAAATCGCTGGTTCTGGAAAACCTGAGGCAAGGCTGGCGATAAATTCGCCTGTGCCAAGTTCACGCAGGCTGGCTGCAAGAGCAAGTGACAGAAAGATAACCGCGACCGCCGGTAACAGCTCTCCCATGCCTTTAAAGCCGATATCGATCAGCTTCTGCGTCTTGAAAACGCGATCCACCCGTAACAAGATAAAGGCGAGCGCACTTGCCAATACGACCGCCCAGAGAATGGATTGAGACCCAGAGCCAGACATCATGGTCTGCACGGAGACAAGGCCAGTTTTCTGATATCCGGTCCAGAACATGAAGGCGAGCGTGGTGAGGATCATGAGCCCAAGCGGAAGCGCCATATAGCGCGCTTTGCTGGGGATTATCCCGTCAATGCCAACGTCAATATCAGTATCTATGCCTTGGCTGTCTGTATCAAAGGGCTGGTCTGGGGGAGCAGCTGAAATGGGCGCGGCCAACTGTCTGGCTTCAACCTCTTTCATGGGGCCAAAGGTGCGGTCAGTGAAGGCGGTCAGATAGACCCCTGCAATCGTCAAAAGAGCGTAGAAATTCAACGGGATGGTGGCGATCAATATCGCGATCGGATCGCCCAAGTCTTCATAGGGCAGAATGAGTGAGTACAGATACGCGCCCCAGCCATTGATCAGGACAAGGATTGAGATCGGCGCTGAGGTTGAATCGATCAGATAGGCGAGCCGCTCGCGGCTCATTTTCAAACGCTCAAAGAGGCCCCGGCCTAAGATGCCTGTTGAAAGCAAGCTGATATTGGTTTCCATAAACAGTGCGGACCCAAGCGCTGCCGTCAGCAGGCTGGCTCGGCGGCGCGTTGCGGCCAGGCCAGAGCGAATAAACCGATTGACCAGTGCCGCGACCCCGCCGGATTGATGCATATAGGCCATTAAGGCCCCGATAATCAGGCAAAACAGCAGAATGCGCGTATTGCCTGCGCTCTGGAAGACATTTGCGGCCCGATCAATGCTGTCGAGCAAGCCGATAAAAATATGCCCTTTGGCGATCAATGTCTCTGATGCCCAATTCGCCGCGCCAAGCGCTATGAAGACATTGCGCGTCCACACAGCTAGGCCGAGCGCCAGAAGCGGTGGGAGGAGGGTGAGCGCATCCATCGAGTTTAGTCGGTCACGATTTTCATGAAATAGCGGTCGAATATGCGCAGGACCTGAGCAAGCTCATGGCCTCTTTTCCGGACTTGTCCGTTCATCCCGGTCACACACCATTCTCCTTGTTTACGCCTTAGAGCCGGGTTTTTCTCAATCCGCCAAGTGGCACGCTCTGCGGCGTGGCGGAAAATCGAAAAAGCCGCCCTGTCTGGCCCCTGTCTCTTATACACATCTGACGCTGCCGACGACTAGT
>JARFRJ010000185.1 GCA_029287305.1 Hyphomonas sp.
GTCATTGACTTAGCTCTTTCGCCTCGGTGAGGGCGACACATTTGCATAGGATGAGGATATCTCTTCCTTCAAGGCGATCTGGCAATGTGTCAGACGCTTGAACCGCCAAGCGGCAAACAGGCGATAAGCCCATTTGGCCATGTGTCGGATGAGCGGTAGAGATACAAAAAAGCCCAGAATTTTCCAATATGGGAGCTGTTTCCAGATCACAATAAATGCGTCCACACCGATCTCAAGTCGACCGCTTTCATCCATGACATGCAAGCTCTTCAAAGCCTCAGCCAGGCTTATTCCATGCGGCAAAAGGACTGACGCGTCCTCGGTTACATCCTGCCAGTCAAACAGGCCCGGCGCAGCAATGCGCTTATAATAAGCAATTTCCTTGCTGCATACGCTACATTTGCCATCATAAAAAACGGTGATCATAAAGCGCCCCAAAGTTTAATCTGCCTGTCAAATATGGATATAGTCTTATCAACCTAAACGCCCAGAGCATACTCAAGCCATTACTGATAAAACAAGGGGCTTTGAGGGCATTGTAAAAGACTTCAAAGCGCAGCAGACTGCTAGGAATAAACGGATAGATTAGCGCTTGCGCAACTCGAACGGGGGGCTGGCTTTGGCCTCATCATCATTTGCGGTGAGCGGGCCGCGCGTTCCAACCCGTGCTGGTGCAGGCTTTGATATATCCCCGGAATTTACAAACTGGCTAAATTGCGGATTATTTCCAATCAGCTCTTTTAGAAACTCTGCATTCTTCTGGGCAACACCGCCCGGCGCATCGAGGGCTGCAATGCTCTGCGCCTCTTCAAACTTGCCTAATAAGCTCAAGATAAGGGCAAAATTCTGGCGAATGCTCGTATTGCTTCCAGGCAGGGAAATAGCCTGACGCAAGGCCGTTTCCGCATCCTCTAAATTGCCCGTCAAGGCCAGCGACAGACCATAATTCGACAGGGTCACAGCGCGGTTTGGATCAAGCGACAAGGCTTGGCGATAAGCAAATTGCGCTTCTGCATGCTGACCGATATTATCATAGAGTACTGCCAGAGCCGCATGCGGAGCCGGATCAAAAGGGGCTGCCGCCGCGCTGTTTCTATATGCCTGCAAAGCCTCAGCCCCCATATTAAGAGCGCCATAGGAGCGGCCAAGTTCCAGCCAGATATCGGCATCATTGGCAAATAGGAGCTGACTGTTGCGACCGACTTCAATGACCCTGTCATGACTGTTAATCTGACGTAAGGCTTTCATGAAAGATAAGGCGATATCGCGATCTTTCGGAAAAGAATTATAATATTCATTCCAGAAGGTCGCTTGTGTCAAAGGATCGGCGCGCCCAATCATATCAACCTCTTCAGCGGTCGGCTTGCTTAAATAAGATGCGTCGAGGGCGCTTTCAGGCGCAGCTTGCGGAGGCGATGTAGTGGCACAAGCGCCTGCCAGTATCAAAAATAGGGTCGACCCGAAAAGCGCATAAAAAACAGGTCGTTGCATTGTTTTACCCTCAATCGGTCAATTTTCAAAGTTTTTAGTGTATTCTGATCAATAAAGGGTTAATAAATTGAAACTTTCTCGCTCTAACAGAAACAGGCGTCGATCATGACCTTGATACCACATTCTGATGACCAGGCTGGGCTGGCGATCTATTTCGTCACGCCTTCGGATATGTTTCCAGACGCTGTGCCAGACGGCTTGCGCCGGTTTGCCGAGGCACAAAATTTTCAAGCGAAAGCGGGC
>JARFRJ010000186.1 GCA_029287305.1 Hyphomonas sp.
GGCGACAAGTATGCCTTGAACGCGCACGCGATCCGGCCCGAAAATACGTGTTTCATAGGCCGGATTGGCCGCTTCCAAGGCAATAGAGTTTCCGCGTTTACGAAACTTTTTCAAGGTCGCCTGTTTTTCATCAACGAGAGCTACAACAATATCGCCTGAGGTGGCATTATCAGTGCGACGCAAGATCACGATATCATTTTCCAGAATCCCGGCCTCAATCATCGAATCCCCGCGTACCTCAAGGGCAAAATGCTCGCTATCGCCAGAAAGAGGGATGGGGGAGGGCACAGTATCAATCTGATCCTGGATGGCTTCAATCGGAACCCCGGCGGCAATGCGTCCTAAGACTGGAACGAGAGAGGTGCCACTGTTTTCCGGTTCACTATATCGAGTGTTGACAAGGCTCGGTGTGAACCTTTGTCGGCCACGCGGCGGCGCGGTTGCGGTCGCTGATTCAGGCAGTTTCAGCACTTCAAGCGCGCGAGCGCGATGCGCCAAGCGGCGAATAAAGCCGCGTTCCTCCAAAGCGACAATCAGACGATGAATGCCAGACTTTGAGGCCAGATCGAGGGCTGATTTCATTTCATCAAAAGACGGGGAAACGCCTGTTTCTTTAATGCGCTGATGAATAAAAAGCAGAAGTTCTTTCTGTTTGGGGGTTAACATCGCAACGGTCTCTCTGTAATTGCTTTTTTGTTCTATATGTGTTCATGATTTGCGTCAAGACCTGTAAAATTTGATTATTTTGCGTCACGCATTTTTTTGACGCACTCGCGCCGATTTTGGGCCCGCATCAAATGCTCGCCAATAAGAAAACGCCTTGCACCGCATTGGCGCAAGCGGGAGATATCCTGTTCAGTTTTTATGCCGCTTTCAGCGACAAAATTGCGGCCCTTTGGAATAAGCGCTGAGAGGCTTTCGCTGACCGCCAAATCCGTTGTCATCAAGGTGAGGTCGCGATTATTGATGCCGATAAGCGGGCTTTTCAAGGCCAGCGCCCGGTACATTTCTTCTGCCGTATGCACTTCCAGCAGAACATCCATGCCAAGCTCCGCAGCGGTCTCTTCCAATAGGCTCGCCTGGGCGTCAGACAAGGCCGCCATGATCAGTAAAACAGCATCTGCACTATAGGCCCGCGCTTCGATAATTTGGATTGGGTCGAGCATGAAATCCTTGCGTAATACAGGCAAGTCCACGGCGTTTATGACCGCCTGCATATCCTCAAGCGACCCGCCAAAGCTGGGTCCATCGGTGAGGATTGACAGGCAGCTCGCCCCGCCTTGCGCATATTCGCGGGCAATCTTAATCGGGTCAGAGCTAGGGCTGATCTCTCCGCCAGAGGGGCTTTTACGTTTCAGCTCGCAAATCAGGGCATTTTCATCCCCGTCGGCTGTGGCATTGAGGGCATGGATAAATCCGCGTGGCCGGGGCTGATCCTTGGCTCTCGCATATAAGTCATCAAGATTTGAAGTCTGTTTGAGCGCGGCAACCTCTTTGGTTTTATAGGAAAGAATTCGCGTCAGCGCATTATTGATATCAGGCTTCATGTCAAACATCCGGTGCATGGGAAAGCGTTTTCAGACGGGTCAGCGTTTCATAGGCCTGCCCGCTCATCAGCGCGTGTCGGGCCTGTTCAACACCTTCAATCAGGTCACCTGCCAAACCCAGCACATATAATCCGGCCCCGGCATTGGCCAGAACACAATCTTGAAACGGGCCTGTTTTTCCCTCCAGAAGCGCAAGAATGGCACCGGCATTATCAGCCGGACCTCCCCCGGCTAGTGCGGATAAAGGGCTGATCGGCAGGCCGAGCATGGCCGGGGTGAGAATATATTCATTAATCTCGCCATGCCCGATTTCTGCGACCCGCGTCTCGCCGGAAATAGAGATTTCATCTATCCCGTCGACACCATGCACAATCAGAGCGCGTTTCGTGCCGAGCGCGCGTAGGCTTTCGGCCATAGGGCGGACCCAATTTGGGTCAAAGACCCCTAATATCTGATGCTCAGCGCCTGCCGGATTGGTCAGCGGACCGAGCAGGTTGAAAATCGTACGAATACCGAGTTTTGCGCGGATCGGCGCGACATGTTTCATTGCGCCATGATGC
>JARFRJ010000506.1 GCA_029287305.1 Hyphomonas sp.
CCTTCTAAAGCGGAACAGATGATGGTCTCGCTATGTGTGTTGGAGCCCGCCGATTCATATAAACTGCACATAAATTTTCTGTAATATTTAAATATTGCAAAAAAGTAATATGAATTAGCGGATGATAATGTCTTCTAATTCAATGTTTTTACAAATCATGTGAGCCTCCCACATGCCTCTTCCCAAAGGGTTTTATGTCTCTGCACGGTCCATAAAGTGTTACGCTGGAACCCTGCCCACCGGATAGGTTCCCTCTCAAACAGATAAACAGAGGCGTTTTTGTATAAATAATTTCCCGATACATCGCCTGTGCCGCGCATCATCCATGCTTTGGCTTGGTTGGAATGGATAGATAAAGCATAAACCTACGCTTCCTCATAAGCGTGTTAAACTCTTGCAGAGTTTAGCAGCCAGAATAGCTTTCGCTCTAACAAACCATGCCCCAACGTCACAAAATCAGTCAGGGGCGAACTCTCCCCTCAAGCGGCGAGATTGCGCAAGACATAGTGCAAGATGCCGCCATTGCGATAATACTCCATCTCATTATCGGTATCGATACGCACACGTGTTTTGGCGGTTATCTGTGTCCCATCGGCGCGGGTAATCCGGACATCCAGGCTCTGGCGCGGGCTGAGCGTTTCAATACCGCCGATAGAGACCGATTCATCGCCGATAAGGCCAAGACTTTCCCAACTTGTGCCCTCTTCAAACTCAAGCGGTAAAACGCCCATACCAATAAGATTGGAGCGATGAATACGCTCAAAAGACCCGGCGATCACAGCTTTCACACCGAGCAAGATCGTACCTTTCGCCGCCCAGTCGCGCGATGACCCATTGCCATATAAATGCCCGGCAAAAACGACAAGCGGCGTATGTGTTTGATGATAGCGCATGGCCGCATCATAAATCGGCAATTGATCGCCAGAAGGGTAATGCTTTGTAAAGCCCCCTTCAACGCCGTCCAGCATCTGATTTTTGATCCGGATATTGGCAAATGTGCCGCGCATCATCACCTGATGATTGCCGCGCCGTGCGCCATAGGAGTTGAACTCCGAGACGGGGACTTGCAGGTTTCGTAAATATTCACCGGCTGGACTGTCGGCTTTGATATTCCCGGCAGGCGAGATGTGATCTGTCGTGATTGAGTCCGGGAAGAGACCCAAAATCCGGGCCGACTGGACATCTTTGGGCGGATCAATCTCCATATCCATGCCGTCAAAATAAGGCGGGTTCTGCACATAGGTTGAGGCGGCTGGCCAGTCATAGGTTTGACCGCCGCTGACCTCAATGCTCTGCCAGGCTGCATCGCCTTTGAAGACATCTGAATAGCGGGTCGCAAACATTTCCGGCGTAACGGCGCTGCGCATAATCTCAGCAATTTCGGCATTGGAAGGCCAGATATCGGAAAGGTAGACATCATTTCCGTCCTTATCCTTGCCGAGGCTGTCCGTGGTCAGATTGACCTTTAGCGACCCGGCAATCGCATAGGCCACGACAAGCGGCGGGGAGGCAAGATAATTGGCTTTGATGTCCGGCCCGATCCGGCCTTCAAAATTGCGATTTCCAGACAGAACGGAGCAGGAAACAAGATTGCCATCGGCGATAGCTTTGGCGAGGGGCGCATCCAGAGGCCCGGAATTTCCAATACAGGTTGTACAGCCATAGCCAACGAGGTTAAATCCGAGCGCGTTCAAATCTTCACTCAAATCCGCCTTGTCAAGATAATCGGTGACCACTTGTGAGCCAGGGGCCAGAGAGGTCTTCACCCAGGGTTTACGGTTAAGGCCAAGTGCGCGCGCCTTGCGGGCAAGCAGGCCTGCGGCGATTAAAACACTGGGATTGGACGTGTTCGTGCAAGAGGTAATCGCGGCAATAAACACATCGCCATGGGTGACAGTATAGTCTTCGCCGGCAACCGGCATGGCGCTCATATCGCCCGGGTCTGTAGCAAATTCCTTCTGCATGGCCTCGGCAAAAGCGGTATCGGCCTCGGACAGTAAAACCCGGTCTTGTGGACGCTTTGGGCCCGACAAGCTTGGCACGACACTTGCCAAATCTAGGGCTAATGTGTCGGTAAAGACAGGCGCATCCATGTCTGGGCGCCAATAGCCTTGCGCTTTGGCATAGGCCTCAACCAGAGCAACACGGTCAGCGTCGCGGCCTGTATCGGTCAAATAGGAAATTGTTTCCTCATCGACCGGGAAGAAGCCACAGGTTGCACCATATTCGGGCGCCATATTTGAGATGGTCGCGACATCGGCCAAGCTCAGATTGGCAAGGCCCGCCCCGAAAAATTCGACAAATTTACCGACCACACCGCGCTCGCGCAGCATTTGTACAACGGTCAGAACGAGGTCCGTCGCGGTCGCCCCTTCGGGCAGTTTTCCCGTCAGCTCAAAGCCAATCACTTCCGGGATCAGCATTGAGATAGGCTGGCCAAGCATCGCCGCTTCGGCTTCAATTCCGCCCACACCCCAACCGAGGACGGACAGACCATTAATCATCGTTGTATGACTGTCTGTACCGACGCATGTGTCCGGAAAAGCGAGCGTTTCATTCTCCTCTTCCTTGGTCCAGACCGTTTGACCCAGATATTCCAAATTGACCTGATGGCAACTCCCGGTTCCGGGCGGCACAACGCGGAAGTTTTTAAAGGCAGAGCCGCCCCAGCGCAGAAATTCATAACGCTCGCCATTGCGCTGATATTCGCGGCTCACATTGCGCTTGAAACTTTCTGACGTAGCAAAATAGTCAACCATCACAGAGTGATCGATCACTAGGTCCACCGGCACTTGCGGGTTGATCGCTTCGGCTGATCCGCCAAGCTTCTGACTGGCATCGCGCATAGCGGCCAAATCAACAACAGCCGGAACACCAGTGAAATCCTGCATCAATACGCGCGCAGGTCGATAGGCAATCTCATGTGTGGCCATGCCCTTATTATCGAGCCAGCTCTTAAAGGCGAGAATATCATCTCGTGTCACCGTTTTGCCGTCTTCATTACGCAGCATATTCTCCAGCAGGACTTTCAGCGAGGCCGGGAGACGCGAGACATCTCCAAGTCCGTTTTTTGCCGCAGCGTCCAGAGAATAATAGATATAGGATTTATCGCCGACCTGCAGTGTGGACCGGGAATTGAAACTGTCGAGTGAGGGCATAATTGGGCTCCGATGATATCGTCTTGTCGATGTGAGTCTTATGCGCCTTACATATCGTCAAGCCAGACAAGAGGCAATCGGGGAAAGCGAAAACGCGCCTAGGACTTTCCTCTAAGGTAGATTTGTCGCAGCCTGTCTGCAAACCGCAATGAGGCTTGCCAAGCTGACAGGTGGTCAATGCGCCGAATGATCAGAGGTATGCATATCTTGGGAAGATCGTACGATGACCTGGACCTCAATCTCGCCAGCCTGTTCAAAAACCAGTATCAGGGGGAAAGTCAGTCCGTCTTCAAAAGGCTGGCTTAATCCAAATAGCATGACATGATGGCCGCCCGGCTGAAAGACAAGGCGCTCGCCTGCGCCAATTATCGCCCCGTCGGCCAGAGGGCGCATGCGCATCATGCCCTGTGACATGGAGGTGGTATGCAGCTCAACCCCCATCGCATAGTCAGGTGATATA
>JARFRJ010000277.1 GCA_029287305.1 Hyphomonas sp.
GATGTGTATAAGAGACAGCTATAATTGTGATCGGAGAGCTGGCTTTTCGGCCAATCCCAAAAGAGGCTTGCCCCAGAGCGCTTGCTTTTATTGTGGTTTTGCCAAGTGTGAAAACCGTGCCCGGCGGGCCATGGCAGATAATCAACCCGCCTTGAACAAGAACGCCCTCACAGGCGATATCTCGGCTCTTATCTGTTTGCGCGATCGGCACTGGCGCGGATATTTGTAATGTATCGACACGTTCGGATGTGCCAGCCATTAAACCCACAAAAACTATGACGCCCAAAAGATTTAGCATTATAATGTCCCAGATTGAGGTTTGAGTGAATGATCAACATCTTTTTGATGTGCGCGCTCGGCCATAAGAGCCGCACTGGCGTCCTTATAGGCTTCCTGACGATCGACACTCCAATAGCATAGCGCTTCTAAAGGGATTTTATGCCCTGTTACGGCACACAGCACATAATCGCCCGGCTGTACTATTCGTATATCCGCATCCAGATAAAGGATTTCAGCCGGCTTATTCAGTTGTGAAAATGGTTTAAGCATAGATTATTCTATCTCATGCGCCTCTCTTTCGAAAGGGACAGACGGCACTGAAAACCCTATGATGGAGAAAATTTATCATATTCCCCCTTTGTTCTATAGAACAAATGTGGTACGTCGAGAAACGCTGTCTAGGAGCATCCTTGACAAACATTTGATAACCTATTGAAGCGGGAGACAAATCATGGCTAAACCAGCATTGAAATTGATCAATAAGGATAGTGGTGTGGACAAGGAAAAAGCGCTCGAAACAGCCTTGGGAAATATAGAAAAAGCGTTTGGAAAAGGCTCTATTATGCGGTTAGGGGACCGTAAGGCCCTTGATATTGAGGCGATTTCAACCGGCTCATTGGGGCTTGATATCGGCTTAGGGATTGGCGGCTTGCCCAAAGGCCGGGTTGTCGAAATCTATGGACCGGAAAGTTCAGGTAAAACCACGCTTGCCTTACATGTTATTGCAGAGGCCCAAAAAGATGGTGGCGTGTGCGCCTTCATTGATGCCGAGCATGCTCTGGACCCCTCTTATGCCGCAAAACTCGGCGTTGATCTTGATGATTTGCTGATCTCTCAACCCGATGCAGGCGAACAGGCACTTGAGATTGCCGATACGCTTGTACGCTCCGGCGCGGTCGATGTGCTTGTCATTGATTCGGTCGCAGCCTTGACCCCGCGTGCCGAACTTGAAGGGGATATGGGCGATAGCCTGCCCGGCTTGCAAGCCCGCCTTATGAGCCAGGCTTTACGTAAGCTGACCGCCTCTATTGCAAAGACCAAATGTATGGTTGTGTTTATCAATCAGATTCGCATGAAAATTGGCGTTATGTTTGGCAGCCCTGAAACCACAACGGGGGGCAATGCGCTCAAATTCTATTCCTCTGTTCGTCTTGATATTCGCCGGATTGGCGCAATCAAGGATCGCGATGAAGTCATTGGTAATCAGACCCGTGTGAAAGTTGTCAAAAATAAAGTCGCACCGCCTTTCCGCGTGATTGAATTTGATATCATTTATGGCGAGGGAATTTCAAAAACTGGTGAGCTGATTGATTTAGGCGTCAAAAGTGAAGTCGTCGATAAGGCCGGCTCATGGTATTCCTATAAAGGCGAACGTATCGGACAGGGCCGTGAAAAAACACGCCAGTTCTTGAAAGACAATCCGGAAATTGCCGCACAGATTGAGGAAGAAGTACGCCATAAAGCGGGCCTCTTATCGGAAGAAATGCTGGTCGCTGAATCTGCTCATAAAAAAATCGCAGAAAACTCTTAAGGCTGCTAAGCCTTCATGTTTCCTTTGGAATAAATCGAAGGGTTTAAACCGTTTGGTCTATTCCAGAGAAAACATGTAAATTATACCCTTTTCAACACAGCAGACTTTTTGTGAATTTTCAATCGAGTCTTCCCGCTTGGCTTGCGCACGATTGCGGCTTATATGGCTGGGATGATACGATCTGTGACTTAAAATTTGCGACTGAGGGTAGGCCCATGACCAGTGTAAATGATTTACGCGAGCATTTTCTCTCTTATTTCGAGACGAGAGATCATGTGCGCAAAGCCTCTGCCCCTTTGGTACCGGAAGACGATCCCACCCTGCTTTTTGTAAATGCGGGCATGGTGCCGTTTAAAAATGTTTTTACCGGTGATCAAACCGCTTTTGCCCCGCGCGCAACCAGTTCACAAAAATGCCTGCGGGCTGGCGGCAAGCATAATGATCTTGAAAATGTCGGCTATACAGCTCGCCACCACACGTTTTTTGAAATGCTGGGCAATTTTTCATTTGGGGATTATTTCAAGGAAAAAGCGATCCATTATGCGTGGGAATTTGTGACCCGAGAGCTCGGTCTGGCGAAGGAAAAATTGCTCGCCACGGTTTATGCAGAAGATGATGA
>JARFRJ010000339.1 GCA_029287305.1 Hyphomonas sp.
GGTCGGATCGAAACTCATTGTGCATAGGCTGGCAAGCCTGTGGGAGGAGAGCAAAGGGCGCGTCAAAACCGATCCAATAGGCGCTCAAGATAGGCTTTTTCTTCCGGGTCTTGCGTGGTATTGTAACGGTCACGTAATTCCTCCAGAATTTCCATGGCGCGCTCACGCTCTGCGGCATTTGGCAGGTCCACCTCATCGCCAGAGCCTGCGCCGCCGATCGGATTACCAAAAGGGTCAAACGTCTCGCCTGCTTCGCCATTATCTGCGCGCATATTGTCTAGGTTCTTTGCCATTTCGCCGGTTAGGGCCCGCAAGCCTTCAATGACCAGGGTCTGCTGGCGTATGGCGAGGTTTAGGGCCTCATTCTCAAGCGAAGATTCAGCCCCGTCCAAGGCTCTTAACATGCCCCGGATAAGCGCGGCATAATCCTCCTCGCTGATATCGTCGCTAAGCTCGGCCAAAGCCGAAAAATCCCCTTCAGAGAGCCTCTGTAATTGGCGGCCAATCTCACCTTGTCGCTCGGCCAGACTTTGCGCTCCGTCCGCTCCATCCGCGCTGTCAGGCGTCTCACCGGGACTTTGAGAGCCTTGGCTCTGCGTTTGATCCTGATTTTGCGGCAGGCCAGTCGGGGGCAGGCCAGTTGGGGGCGTATTCAGGCCATTGCGCGCTTGCTGTTCGGCGCGGCGCGTATCATCGCTCAGCTCGCGCTGTTCGCGTAAAGCCTCTGACAGTTCTTTGAGCATGTCGGTCAGCTCCTGCTCCATCGGGCTTTGTTCACCCTCTTCTGCGCCCTCGCCGGGCAGGGCAAACGCATCGTCGGAGGCGCTTCCATCGCCGCCCTTATCAAATTCAAGTCCGAGGAGGAGATCGGTAATATCAGAGAGTAATTGGCGTGCCTGATCTTTTGCGCCTGTCTCGGTCAAATCGCCAAGTGTGTCGAGCATTGCCTGAAAGGCTTTTGGTCCGAAGCCGGGGCCGCCGCCCGCCCCGCCCATCCCGGCCTGTCCATCCGTGCCTCTGGGTCCGGTATTTTGCGGACCATCGCTGAGCATGGCTTCGGCCAGTTTGGCTTTGAGATAATTTTCAGCCGCTTGCTGGAAAGCATTTGTCAGACGTAATATTTCCTCTTCTGAGGCCCCGTCTCTCAAGGCGCGCTCAAGCGCTTGTTTGGCGGCGAGCAGGACGCCCAAAGCGTCTGCAGCACTGCCATATTCTGCTTTTAAAGCAATGGCCCAGAGCAGGCTGTCAACCTTGCGCGCATCTTCTGAAGACCGGGCATTGTCCAGCATGGCCTGCGCCGTGGTGAGGCCCAGATAGAGGTCTGGCGCACGGGTGAAATATTCCGGGGCGAAACTAACCGCTTCGAGCATCGCATGGGAGTTTTGGATATCTTGCGGAGCCATTTCCAGCCGATTGATAGGCCAAGTTGCCTGATAGGGTCTGGGCTCGCGCAAAACCGTGACGCGGATATCCTGCGCGGCGCGTGCAAGCGGGTTCAGCAAGAGTTTTTCGGGCAGACGAAATATATGCGTTTCAGTGCGTGCTTCCTGCCCAGCTCCATCACGCGCCAGCAATTGCACCTCCACCT
>JARFRJ010000393.1 GCA_029287305.1 Hyphomonas sp.
GTTAGGCATTCCGAGTGATCTTATTCAAAACGATGAGACCATTATCATGGCGGAGGTGAGCTATGATCATCAGTCTGTGTTTAACTATCTGCCTTTCGCCAGCCAGACACTTGGGGACACCTTCTATTCACGCCCACGCAAGACAACAAAGATCATCCGCAGAAGCACCTAGAGCGTGTCCGAGTTAAAATGGGCCGTTTGATGGCAGTTGATTCTCAGCGGCGCGCTTGGCGATCTCACGGCTAGAGCGTATCCGAGCTAAAATTGATCGTTTGACCAGCGGGGCGAGCGCTCTAATTGGCAGATCGGGAAAAAGCTACTATTTTGCATGGAAATATGGCATATAATGGGTTGAATTCCTCTCAAACCGGCTTTGAAATATGCTCCTATCTCTGGTTAAACTCATTTTTCGAATTGGACCTTTTCTATTCGCAATTGGATTTATCGTGCCGTTTCTGAGAGCGCTTTTCCTCGCTGCTGATTGGACCCCGCCTTTTGGGATAAGCCCTTTAATCGCGGCGTTGATCTTGGGCTTGACGATCGGACTTATCGCGCAAATTCGGGGGAGTTGGGTGTGGGTGAAATAAATCAATTAAGCACAAGCGAGCTTCTCAAGGCTGAACGGGCCATTGCCGCCCGGCATTTGGATCATTTCCCTTTGGGGTCTGTGATCTGGTGTTTTGTGAACTTTGTGGTTTGGCTGGCCTTATGGCCGCTCGTCTTTATGGGGATACTGCCCTTATGGCTTGGCTTTATCATTGCGACAGCGAATATTTCCCTGTCTTATTTGCCAAGCCATGAAGCCCAGCATGATATTATCGCTCGGCCCGGCCAACCTTATCGCTGGTTGAACCAGCTTGTTGGACACTTGTCTACCTTGCCCTTGGTTTTGCCCTATAGTGTCGCCAAGCTGACACATATGGAGCATCACAAGCATTGCAATCATCCAGAAAAAGATCCGGATTATTCAACCCATGCGCCTTCAGCGCTGGCCGCAATCTGGAAATCCATCCTCACGCGGCAAAAAGGCCATGCGGGTGGTCTTGACGCCTATGGGGCTTGCCTGGAGGCGATGCAGACCCATAAGGCCAATCAATCCCTGCTGATCGCAGTCGTCTATGAATTTGTTTTTTATGGGTGTTTATTTACGCTGGCTTGGACAGGATATGTTTTCGAGGCGGCTTTTGTGTGGTGGCTGCCGCGCCATATTGCCCTGACTTATATTCAGTTTTTCTTGAGCTGGGCACCGCACAATCCGAATATGGCGATTGGCCGATATCAGGATACCCGGGCTTGGCGTTCCCGGTTTGGCAATATTTTGAGCATGGGCATGCAATACCATATTGTGCATCATCTCTATCCACGCATTCCACTTATGCGCACGCCTCGTGCTTATTGGGAGATGCGCGATATTTTGCAGGCGCGGGGCGTGCGCATAGATAATCTGTAAGCGGTTTTTAGGGGGCTAGAGCGTATCCGAGCTAAATCCAGCCCCTGACAATGCGCTATACTGCGTCTGTGTCAGGTAATGTCGGTAATCGACGCGTGGCCCCATCCAGATAAAACGCCCAAATCTTTGCGTTCAAACTTTTAGCTGGCGAACTTTCCTTGGTTTCAATCTCGCTTTGAAGCTGGATGAGCTGTTCACTCAGACGATCATGCATGAGCTGAAGGGTGGATGCCCGCATATTTTCAGGCTCGCTGGTATCGGTCTCAACATCCCCCGCCTGTAACAGGTCTCGCATCTCGCGGATATCTGTCCA
>JARFRJ010000513.1 GCA_029287305.1 Hyphomonas sp.
AGAGGCAACTTGCAAACTTCTTGAGAGGATAGCCGCTTTAAAAGGGTGTTTTTTTTCAAGCTCGATTAATTCTTCAGCTTGATCTGCAATCCATGAATTGGCTTTGGTTATATTGGTGTTCAGATGATAGCGCTCGTACCCATCTTTGCTAGGGATTGGATCATTCGGGTCATACCCTATAGGGCCCAAAGGATTCACTAGAAGCGTATAGCGCTGCTCATGCTTCGCCCCACCCAATAAAATGGAATGCACTTTCGAATCGAGATAAAAATCCTCTTCCAAAATATCTTTTACTTCCTCAGAGGATATGCCTAGAGCTTCAGCTGTATCTTGGATGAATTGTTCTTTACTAGCCTCGACAATAACGTCTATCTCAGACATTTCCGGGTTATCACGACGGACCTGATTGCGCTTATTCTGAAGCTCAAACTCCGCTTCTGCTGCATTACTATTACTTTGTAACGCATCCAGAGCATCCTGAAAAGCCCTTGCAGCAGTATAGTTTTCATTAGCCTCCAGATAAACTTCGAAGAGGTCCAAATTATCGTCAAATTCCAGTGCCGCGCCGACATGGATGAAAATCTCGCCCGTGGAGAAACTGTCATCGCGGGTGATGAATGACCCTACGACCTAGAGTGTTTTCAAGCCTGTTGATTGTGTTGATTGGCATCAAAGACAAAGGCCCATTGTCTGCAATCCTTTTAATTTGGAACAGACCGGGCAAGCTCGGCCTGTTCCCATATGCATGAGATTAGAAGGCCGATAATGATCAAAAACACGTCCGGAAACATGTCGACACATATGACCTGGTCCACGGCTCGTCTGCCACCACCGGAACGGCAAAGTCTGTTTGGAGCCTTGCGGTTGGCGTCACACAGATATGGATCCGCAAAACAGATTGCCGAGGATCCAAGCTTTGGCACACTCAGTTATAAATCGCTTGTCCAATCCGCACTGACGCTCAGATATGCCTTGGCGCGGGGGCTGCCCAAACAAACCTATGCCGGGCTATTAATGCCGACCAGTTGCGCCGCTTTGATAGCGTTCTTTGCCATCCAATCGACAGGGCGTGTACCTGTCCTATTGCACGTTCAGGCTGGCGCAAAAGCGCTTAAAGCGGCAGGGGAGTTAAGTCGACTGAAAACGATTGTGAGCTCTCGCATATTTATCGAGAAAGCGGGTCTTGGGTCGCTCATCACAGAATTGGAGCGGTCTTTTGAAATTGTCTTTCTTGAGGACATGCAGGCCACGATAAGCTGGATTGACAAGTTTAAGGGAGTGCTGCGCAGCTTCGCGCCCTATTGGTTAAACCTGCCTCCGAAAGCTGATGCACCGGCGGTGATCCTTTTTACCTCCGGCACAACAGGAATGCCTAAAGGGGTTGTACTCAGCCACGCCAATATCCTAGCCAATATCGCTCAGATACAGGCGCATATACCGTTCGACCCTGATTGGGTTTTTATCAGCATGCTACCAATATCGCACGCCTTTGGACTGACAGGCGGCATTCTATTGCCGGTTCTCAGTGGCGTGAAAGCTGTCCTGCATCCAGCACCCCTGCATCGCAAAGGCGTCCTGAATGCCATACGTAAAACAAAGGCGAGCGTTCTGGTCACGACAGATTTCTTTGCCCAAATGTATGCGCGAAGCGCCGCCAATGATGATCTTTATCACTTGAAATATGTCGTCCTCGGCGGTGAAAGATTGACAGAGCCAACCATCCGTACTTTGTCCCAAAAATCTACTGCCGAAATCATTCAAGGGTATGGCGCGACAGAATGCAGCCCTGTGATTTCAATGAACCGCCCGGGCGCCAATCGGATTGGGACCGTTGGGACGCTTTTGCCCGGGATCGAAGCGCGTCTTGAGCCCGTCCATGGCATTCCAAGCGGGGCAAGCCTGCATGTGCGGGGCCCAAATGTGATGGTTGGCTATCTCTCGCCAACCGGCGAGGAAGCGATAATCCCCCCTGCAGATGGCTGGTTCGACACGGGCGACATAGTCGCGATAGACACCGATGGCTTCATCACAATCATTGATCGTAGTAAACGGTTTGCAAAAGTGGGCGCTGACATGGTGTCACTTGACGCGGTTGAGATGTGCGCCCGCGCGGCATGGCCAGATTCCAGACATGCCGCCATTATTCTCCTTGAAGACGGGGGCCGGGAGATTGTTACTCTGGCAACAGAACGTGACGCACCGAAAAGATCTGAATTGATTGCCTGGGCAAAAGCACATCATTTACCTGCCAGGACTGTTCCGGAACGAATTGTCGGGCCAATCATGGTACCACTCTTGCCAACTGGAAAGATTGACTACTCATCCTTGCGACTGAGCCTTTCTGGTTCTGACAATCGTTCAATTTTGAAAGATGCTTCTGGTGATTTAGGAAGCGATGCTTCGACATAAGTTTTAAGATGTTCTGTCACGGCTGCCGGCCTTCCTTCGAGCTCAGCCGGATCAATTTTCGGACCAACGGTTAACAGATAGCGCTTACCCACTTTGTTAAGAAGTTCGTAAAACAGAGTGACATCCCGAAGCTCGTGCGAAAATCTGTCAAAGAAATGAAACAGATGAGGAAATGGGCCTGCAATATGGATAGGTATAATGGGTATTTCATGTTTATGGGCAAGGGCAACGGCGGAATGCTCCCAGTCCGGATCTTGTATTTTTCCGCCAATCCTGCGCGATAAGGCACCAGCCGGAAAAATTACCACGGAGCGACCCGCCTTAAAGGCTTTATGGGCAAGGCGCAAAGTTAGTTTTGAGGACGTCACAGTTCGCTTCTGGACCGGCCATGCGACAGGGATCAACACATCTGACAAGCCAGTGCTAACACGGTGCGCATCGGCATTTGCAAAAAAGCAAAGGTCAGGCCTGATATGAATGAGGGCATCATAAACAGCCACACCATCTGCCACGCCGGTCGGGTGATTACAGACAATGATGCAGCGACCGTGGACAGGGACATTTTCAAGCCCAACCGTCTGAACATTTAGTCTCAAAAGGCGGCTAACATAAATGAGGCTATCGTCGCCAGATAAATCCTTGATGGAATCGGCAAGCGCGCGCGCCTTTGAATATTTCAATATTGCGCGGAGAAGTACGCCGACAAGCGGCCATAGAGCACTTTGCGACAAGCGCGGCGCCCGTTCCTCAATCAGTATGTCAACAATGTGTTTTTCTGCCGGAGCAGACGGATCGCAATAACTTAACGACATGAGATCATTGGCGTATCTGCCCTTCTTTCGACGCGATCCGCATCAACTTCAAACAAGCTCGCGCCATTCATCAAGGCATCTCCCAGATATCCTCATGCCAGCTTTGGTGCGCCTGCTC
>JARFRJ010000522.1 GCA_029287305.1 Hyphomonas sp.
TCCCAAATCGGCGTTTTAATGGCGCCCGGCGCAATAGTGATTGCATCTATGCCATAGATGAGCAGCTCCCGGCGCAGACTATCGGTCAAGCTTTCAACCGCCGCTTTGGTCGCACAATAGGTTCCCAGAAAAGGCCCCGCGACCCGGCCACCAAAGCTCGACATATTCAAAATGCGCCCGGGCGGACCTTTACGCGCACGATCCATGCCGAGCAGTGGGCAAAAGACCTGTGTCACTTCCAAAAGGCCAAGGACATTGATATCAAAATGCGCCTTTATCTCTGAAACCGGTTGCAAGGCGAGCGGCCCCATCATGGCAATCCCGGCATTATTGATCAAGGCATCAAGGGTGCCCCCAGCCAATTGTTCTGAAACAAAGGCCGCGCCCGCTTCAATCTGGTCGCGCCGGGCCACATCCAGAATAAGCGGCGTAATGGCCGCGTTTTGCCTAGCCAGCTTATCCGCATCGGCCTGTTTGCGCACACCGGCAAAGACACGCCAGCCTTTTGCCGCGAGAGTGTCGGCAATGGCAAATCCAATACCTGTTGAAGCGCCCGTTATAACGGCAGATTTCATGCTGTGTATCTCCTTTGGTCAAATTGATAGAATGATAGGGGGGTTAAGGAGGGGTGGCCAGTTTTTTGGACACGTCCTGTAGTGGCGTGCCCAGTCCCTCAATGTTCAGCGCAAACAGGCGCGGCCAGTATTTTCCGGTAACATAAACAATTCCCTGTGCTGGGTCATAAGCAATCCCGTTCAGGACATGGTCTGTCGGGGAGGCTCTGAGCGCGGCCGGGTGAAGCGCTGCCAAATCGACCTCTCCTGTGACCTTACCTGTCCTTGGGTCAATGCGGAAGATCATATCCGATTGCCAGACATTGGCCCAGATCATGCCTTCAATCCATTCCAGCTCATTCAGCTTGGAGAGTGGGCGACCTTTATACCGAACTTCAAGCGTATCTACTATGGCTAGGGTTTCAGGGTCGAGAAAACGCAAGATATGCGACCCATCCGATTGTATGAGATGTGTTGTATTCGCGGTCAGCCCCCAACCTTGGCCTGGATAGGGAAAGCTCGCGCGCAGCTCAAAGTTTTCAAGCCCAAAAATGAAGCCTCTGCCGGCCCGCCAGGTCAGATAGATGATCTGGTCGTTCCAGAGCGTGATCCCTTCACCAAAATATTGCTCCGGAATATCAGTTTTCTGAAGCACGCGGCCCGTATTAATCTCGGTTTTGCGCAAGCTGGATTGACCATAGCGCCCTGTGCTTTCATAGAGTACGCCCTGATGAAAAAACAGGCCTTGCGTAAAGGCGCTCGGATCATGCGGATACGTGTCCAGAATGTCATAGGTCAAGGCAACCGGCTGGGCCTGTATCGCTTTCGGCGCGGCGGAAGCGGGCATATTTGAAGAGGGTTCAGCCTTTGAAGCAAGGGCAGGGCGCGCGCCCTCATCCAGCCCGCTCGCATCCGAGGCCGCTGAACAGGCCGCCAAGCCGAGATATAAAGCCCCCAGCCACACCGTCAGGAAGCTTTCCAGCTTCATTCGCTCATCCCCCCTTTAATGAGTTTAAAGATGGGCGGCTTATGCTCTATCGTCGTTTTCTGGAGATCAGAACCGGCTATAGATGCCTCATAATCAAACCTAGACGTATCTGGCCCGGCTTTATCTGTTTTTGTCTGCGCTTTATATTTTTTCTCAATCTCTTTCAGCTTCTGGACTTGCAGGGGGCTGATGATGTCATAATCTGGATAATCCTGCGCATTTGGGGGTTCAGGAAAAGCTGTCCCATGGGTCTCAAGACGGGTCATGAGATCGGCGAGAAATTTTTTCTCCCAATCGGTCAGGCCGTTGTCTTCCTGAGGTTCATTCTCGTCAAAATATGTCGCAAGCCTGCGCAAAAGCCGGAGGGTTTTGTGCACTTTTGGGCGTTTTGCCTTGCCGGTCACAGATGTCACCTCCTTGAAGCCGGATCGCCGGGTTAAATCTCCCCTAGGGCCAATAAGTATAAATCCAGAAACGCTTCCTGCTCTTCACGCTCGGCCCGATCGGTTTTACGAATGCGGATCACTTGGCGCAGCGCCTTAGTATTATAGCCGATAGCCTTTGCCTCAGCATACACTTCTTTGACCTGATTGGCGATTTCCGCCCGCTCTTCTTCCAGTCTTTCAATCCGGGCCACCGTTTGGCGGAGTTTGTCTTTGGTCGTTTCGGTGAGTTGGCCGGGGGCAGCAATGTCGGACATTCATAGTCTCCTGAAGCAGATGAAGCGTCGAAGCCTAGTCTTTAAAAGGCTCGGAAAATTATGCAACGGGTTTCTGCATCTGCCCGCATTTTTGCGAGTCACTTACTGCCTAGCCCCTAACTGGCCCCTAAAGAGACAGGCTTTCACGCCGGGTGGACAGGCGAGCAAGGCCCGCTTCTGCCGGGGCCAGAAAGGGGTGAATGGAAAGTGCCTTTTGATACGCTGTTTGCGCTTCCTCCCGGCTGCCGAGGCTTTCCAAAATTTCCCCTGTCCTGTACCAAGCTGGAAAATGTCTGGGTTCCAGTTTCAGAACCTCGTTCAGATCCCGCAAAGCTTCGCCATAATTCTTATCCCGCAGAAAAAGCCCCGAGCGCTGAAACCAGCCTTCTGTATAGTTCGGCGCAATCTGGATCACGCGGTCGAGCAGGGCACCCGCCAGATCAAACCGGCCATTGGCCCCGGCCTGGCCGACACGTTGCATCAATAAATCCACCGTGCCCGAGCCGCTATCCTTGAGAGCATCAAGGACATCTTTGGCCGGCAAAACAGCGTTTTGTGCGGTCGGCGCGGTTTGAAGTTTTTCATATAGTTCATCGCCCGGCAGAGCCTCAGCGACCCATGACAGACATATAAAACTGAAAAGGATGCCCATAAGGCGCACCATTGCCCATAATCTCCTGAAAATCAGTCTTGAAACCCGTTTATAGGATTTTACGCGCAATCAGCTCAGTTTCAAGCATATCTGCGGATTTAAAATGATGCCCACAAAAGCCAAGCGCCTTGGCCGCGGTGATATTGGCCCGTGTATCATCGATAAATAAAACAGATGACGGGTCCGGATGCCCCATGCGTGACAGGGTAATTTGATAAATCTCCGGGTCCGGCTTGATGCATTTTTCATCACCAGAGACAATCACATCCTTGAAATGGGCTAGGCGCGTATAATCCGCCTGTAATAGGGGCCAGGCCCAGCTTGGCAAATTGGTCAGCGCATAAAGTGGGATATTTTTCGCCCTTAGCCGGTCAAGCAGCACGTCCATCCCTCTTATATAGCCATCAAACATATCTCGCCACGCCTCATGCCAGGCTTTGATAAGGGCTTCATATTTGGGAAATTTTTTGATCAGGGGCGCCGCATTTTGCGCAAAAGGAACGCCTCGATCATGGTTTTTATGCCAGTCCAGCGTACAGATATTATTCAGAAAATAATCGCGTTCTGCCGCATCCGGTATCAGATTTGCGTAGAGCCGATCCGGCTCCCAATCGACAATAACCCGGCCCAGATCAAACAGAATAATCTGAGGCGGCGCATCTTTAATCGCGTCTGGACGCAAAACCTTCTAGGCTTGTTTCGCTTTAAACCTTGGATTGGTCTTATTGATCACATAATTGCGACCTTTACGCCGGATGATTTTACAGTCGCGATGACGTGTTTTAAGCGCCTTTAAGGAAGATCTGACTTTCATGAGCTTTGTCCGGCCTGTCTTGATTTGTTCAAAACGCTGCCTTTAAAGGATGCGCACGCTTTCGTCAAGATTTTTTGCTGGGTAAAATATAGCCTCAGCCAAAGCAAAATGGTATGAATGCATATGACATATATACACGTTTTCAAATCTGTCTTTTTCCGTGCCGCCTGTATCTGCTTGGCTGGGCTCTTTCAGGCCCCTATCAGCCTGGCTGACACTTTGGACGTGGAATCCCCGGATGCGCCAAACACATCTAGGATAAGCTTGACCATCCTGCCGCCGATCAATCTCAAACCGGCCCCGGATATTCCCCCTTTTGCAAGCTCAACACATGCCGGGCTGGATAGATGGCGGGATGCGTTTTCCAAAGACGCCATTAGCAAGGGTCACCCGCCGCTGATCGTATATGATGTCTTGCGGGATTTGCGCCCGCTGGAGGCCTATCTTCCAAAGACACCGTCGCAAACCCCGCTTAAAAGCGCGACCTCTGAACAAGCTGAATTTGCCCGCCCCATTTGGGATTATCTCCAGTCAAGAGTGACCCCATCGCGCATAGAGGAAGGCGCCCAGACCCTCAAAGACATGGCACCAATCTACGCCCAAATCAGCGAGGCATATGGCGTGGACGCCACGGCAATCGCATCGATTTGGGGGATGGAGAGTAATTTTGGTCAATATATGGGCAATTATGATGCGCCTGAAGCCCTCGCCAATATGGCTGTTGAGGGGCGTAGACGCAAAATGGCAGAGCGTGAGCTGCTGGCGATCATGCAGATTGTCGAAAACGGCTATGCAGAGCGCAACGCCTTGATTGCCAGCTGGGCTGGAGCGATGGGGCAGACCCAGTTCATGCCTTCCACCTATATGGCCTATGCCGTTGACTTTACCGGCGATGGCAAGCGTGATGTCTGGGCGGACCGGGCTGATGCTTTAGCCTCTGCCGCCAATTATCTGAAATCCTCCGGCTATGTCCGCGGCGAGCCTTGGGGGCTGGAGGTAACGGTTAGCGATGATTTTGACTATGGCCTGTCAGATGGACACAGCCGCTCTCTTACCGACTGGCAAAGCCTTGGCATTGCACTTGTTCGCCCCCTTGCAGAGCCGGATAAAGGCAAAACATACCAAGCGCGTCTCTGGCTTCCAACAGGAGCGAGCGGACCAAAATATCTCCTATTTAAAAACTTTGATGTCTTTCTGGTCTATAATCGCTCTTATGCCTATGCGCTCAGTGTCGGTCTTTTGGCCGATGCGATAGGCGGCAAGATAGGCCCTGTCACACCTTGGCCGACCGAGTTGAAACAATTGTCAAAAGCGCAGATCAAGCGCTTGCAAGCTGGTTTGAACACGCTCGGTTTTGAGGCTGGTCCCGTCGACGGCGTAGCTGGCACAGGCACACGGCGCGCCTTGCGGGCCTTTCAGGTCTCTGCCGGTCTTATTGCCGATAGCTATCCCACACATGACATGCTTGCGCATTTGGACCAAAGGGTTGCAGAGGCCGAAACCGGCTAGAGCCTACCCCTTTTAACTCGGACACGCTCTAATCTTTCTGAAGTGCGGTTCTGGCAAAAACAGCAAGAATAATCAAAAGAATGCCTGCAATGGCGAAAGGGATATTCCGGCCAACTTCCTCATAGACATAAAGCCCTAAAATCGGGGAGACAATAAATCCCATCCCATTGGCAGAGATGACCAGACCTGCCACATTGCCCTGTAAATGCGGCCCAACAGCCAGCGATGCCCCAGCCGAAAATCCAGGCCGGGAAAGGCCTTGACCTGTCCCGATCAGAAATTGCGCAATGATAAGAATGGCATAGGTGTCCTGATTGGTGGGAATGATCAAAAAAGCTCCTATGGACAGAATAATCGCGCCGACAATCATTAAACTGCGATTGGACAGGGTCAGACGCGGGATTAGGACCAATTGCGCAATCAGCGTGCCCATGGCACCGACAGAAAAGGCTGGCGCAATGAATTGCGTGGCCTCAGCGCCTGTGACGCCCATTTTGTCCATGACAGCAAAGCCGAAAGTCTGCATCAAAATACCCGTGATCAAGGACAGGCCGACCGCATAAATCAGATAGGGCAGGACGCGCGGATGCCGCCAGAGATGCTTTGCGGTGGGGGCTTCACCGCGCGCCTCTGTCTGCGCTAGCGGCGATGTCTCAAAGGGGTCGACGCTCCCCTCAAGCGGGTCGGGTGTTGTTTCCGGCGGCGTATTTTCAGGCAGTCTTGTATAAATCAGAAAGCCAATCACTGCCGCGCCAATACAGGTGAAAAACATCGGGCTGAGCAGGCCAAAGACGGCGACCAATCCAGCGGCAAATGCTGGTCCAGCAATGGCCCCCACACTAAAGCCGGAGGTGACAGAAGCAATCTCTCTGGTTCTGTCTTCCGGCGAGGTTCGGTCCGCCACATAGGCTTGCGCGGCCGGGGTCGTGCCAGAGCCGACAAGACCGAAAACAGATCGCGACAGCAAAAGACAGGCAAAAATCACATAACTGCCTGTAATATGCCCGTTCAAGGCGAGCCAGCCCACACTGCCAAAGAGCAGCATTGAGACCGAATAACCGGTCAACCCCAAAGCGGCGACCGGGCGGCGTCCCCATTGGCTGCTTTTAATTCCCCAAAACGGGCTCGCCAAAGACCATAGGACCGCCGACATGGAGAAAATCGCGCCCGCCATCCATAAGGGCAAGCCCAGCTCTACCGTCAGAGGCGGCAAGACGGCGGCTGTGAGCATCGTATTGCCTGCGCCGATGGCCAGGAGCGCTGTGAAAAGAAGAAAAAAAGCACCTTTGCGATTTTTCTGAAATCCGGGGGCCGGGCTTTCTGACATATAAAGCGATCCAGTTTAAGTATAAACCATAACTTATACAGGGGCCGGCAATGAAAGCCCAGCGCGTATTCGGTCCGCATTTATAGCCCATAGGGCCTTCTACCTTGTATGATCCAAGAAATTTTTACCGCTTGGCTTTTTGACGATTACGAAAGCTTTTCTCAATGGCTTCGATCATCAAGCCTGCAATATCCTTACCTGTCGTATCTTCAATGCCCTGCAAACCAGGCGAGGAATTGATCTCAAGGACTTTCGGACCACTGCTCGCACGGATCAAATCAACGCCCGCCACTTTAAGTCCCATGGTTTTAGCTGCTTTGATCGCGATACGGCGTTCTTCCGGCGTAATCAGAACAGAACTTGCCTTTCCACCCAGATGCAGATTAGCGCGAAAATCTCCTTCTGCGGCCTGGCGTTGAATTGAACCAACAACTTTTCCATCAATCACAAAACAGCGTATATCCCGTCCATTGGCCTCTTTTATGAACTCCTGGACCAGAATGTTCGCCTGCAGGCTTTTGAATGCATTGATGACGCTTTCTGCCGCCTTATTAGTCTCAGCTAGGACAACCCCTTTGCCTTGCGTGCCCTCCAAAAGCTTGACGACAAGCGGAGCACCGCCGACCATTTCAATAATATTGGTAGTATCGACCGGAGAATTGGCAAAGCCTGTAACAGGCATCGGGATACTATGGGTCGATAAAAGCTGAAGTGATCGCAGTTTATCTCTGGATTGTGCGATGGATATGGAATCATTGAGGCAATATGAGCCGACCGTTTCAAATTGCCGGGCAATTGAACAGCCATAGAATGTCATGGCCGGTTTGATACGGGGGATCACCGCATCGACACCATTCAGAACCTCTCCGCCTCGATAATGCACCTCTGGAGTGGACGCACTGATATTCATATAACATTGGCGAATATTGACAAAGCGCATATTGTGTCCGCGTTCCTCGCCGGCTTCCATAATTCGCTTATTGGAATAAAGTTCTGGATTGCTGGCAAGAAGGGCAATGCTCAAACCATTTTTCTTCGTATGTTCGCGTGTATAATATTTTTCCAAGGCTTCCCGGCTAACCTCTCCGAGACAGAAAGAGGCGTCGGGGTCTATCAAGACGCGTTCTTTCATAGCTTCACGTCCGAACAGCATGCGATAACCCATGGAATCACGATTGGTCAGGGTAACCTCAATCTCCCAAGTTTCCCCACCCATTGTAATAGGCGTTTTGATGACATGGCGGCGCTCTTTTTCACCGCTGGAACTTTTCACATCGCGCCGGCCAACAACCAAGCCGCGACAACTTTGAATAACTTTACGATTATCCTGAAGTGGGTGAATGTCGAAATGGACATATTTCAAACCGTCTTCAATAAAAGGTGTAATATTAAAAGCATGGAGCGAGGAAGTTTTCGCCCCTGAATCAATACGCGCTTTTACGGCAGGAAGGCCGAGCTCTGACAGGCCGCACCACTCTTCTTTACCAATGATAATTTTTTCTGACATTTTCGGGAAAATCCATTGTAAAAGTATCGCATAAACACATATGTCTGCGCTACGCTCCTGTACTAAAGAGAAACAGGATCGTCACTATTTATTCCTGTTCAGGATCAAAAACACCTTGTGCGAGCGTGCATGAATCGGGGCCGGCTTTTTTGATTGTTATAAGCAGTGGTTTAATTATCATTCCACCAAGGCGTATCCGTCCAGGGACGCAAATCAATCTCATGGGTCCAGGCCGAGCGATGCTGATGGGCCAGATGCCAATAGGTTTCAGACAGTTTTTCAGGGTTAAGAAGCGCGTCCTTGCCTTCGCCTTTTTCCTTGCGCAGACGGGCGAAGGCTTCCGGGCCCAATAATTTACCCAAAGTGTCAGGCGCATCCACCGGGCCATCAATTACGATATGGGCAATATGAATACCCTTGGGCGCAAATTCTGCATTCAGACTTTGCGCCAGAAGCCGGCGTCCACCAATAGCACTCGCATGCGAATGCTGCCCGGCATTGCCGCGCAGTGCTGCTGTGGCCGAGGTGATCAGAAGTGTGCCCCCGCCGCGCGCCGCCATATAGGGCATAATCGTTTTGGCTACTCGAAAGAGGGCGAAACAGGCCATCCGCCAACCCAGCTCAAACGCCTTATAAGACGTATCGGCTAGGTTGCGATTGCCGATTTGTGCGCCAAGATTAAACAGGAGGACCTCTATTGGCCCGGTCTCGCGCTCGGTTTCCATAATCAGGGTTTCAAGCGTATTCTCCTCGACCGCATTTAGCAAAACACCCGAAGCCGTCCCGCCTGCCGCCTTGACCTGCTCAACCAGAAGGTCCAAGCCTTCCTTGTCACTGCGACGGCAAAACACCGTATGATAGCCCCCGGACGCAAAGCGCTTGCCGACATGTCCGCCAATCCCTGCACCCGCGCCGATGACCAAACATACTGGTTTCATTGGTCCCCTCGCTATCATCAAATATATCAGACGATTAAATAGGGTCTCACAGCTTTGCAGGGATGTAAATCCACCCCTGCGGCAAGGTCCTCTAGGCTTAGTCTACCGAATCAGAGTGAATGCGTGGATGCAGTCACCACAGGCCTCTTTTCTGATTTGCGGTATTGATGAAGCCGGGCGTGGGCCTTGGGCCGGGCCCGTCACCGCCGCGGCGGTCATCCTGACCCCGGACCTATCCATACAGGGCTTAACGGATTCCAAAAAATTGACGGCGCGCCAGCGCAGCGTTCTGGAAGCAGAAATTAAAGCTAAAGCGCTTGTCTGGTCGCTCGGCTGGGCCAGTGTCCAAGAAATTGACGCGCTTAATATCCTGCACGCCAATGATTTGGCGATGCGCCGGGCTGTGGCGGGCCTGACACGCCAGCCAGACGAGATTCGCATTGATGGTAACCGTGTGCCGGACGGTCTTGAGCCGCCCGCCCGCGCGATTATCAAGGGGGATTTAACCGAGCCGTGCATTTCAGCCGCCTCAATCCTTGCCAAGACGGCCCGTGATCGCTTTATGCTCGAGTGTGATGCCCGCTATCCGGCCTATGGATTTGCCCGCCATAAAGGCTATGGCACGAAAATTCATCGGGAGGCATTGGCACACTATGGCCCTTGCCCCCTGCATCGAAGGAGTTTTGCGCCAGTGCGCAAAGCTTTGGCGGATCATTGCGCCCTATAAACAGATCGATCCTCTGCTCTGGGCCTTGCGATTTTTGTCTGAACAGGCCAAGACGCCTGCATGAATACGTCAACCCTCACCGCCTATAAAGACATCGCCCGCGCTCTGTTCGGCCGAGCACCGCAAACCACCAATTTCAACCGTTTGCGCAAGCGATTGAAACGCCAAGCCGGCGAGACAATTGCCCGTTTCGGTATGGTCCCCCAAACAGGCGACCCTGCTGGTCTGCCCAAATGGCTGGTCTGCCTATCAGGGGGTAAGGACAGTTATGCCCTTTTAGCCATCCTTTTGGATTTAAAAGCGCATGGCGATTTACCTATCGAGCTTCTGGCTTGCAATTTGGATCAGCGCCAGCCCGGCTTTCCAGCGGATATCTTGCCGGAATGGCTGGGCATGCTGGGTATTCCTCATAAAATCATCACGGAGGATACCTATTCCATCGTGACAGAAAAAGTGCCTGCGCAGAAAACCTATTGCGCCCTCTGCTCGCGGCTACGGCGGGGGATTTTATATCGCGTGGCCAGAGAGGAAGGC
>JARFRJ010000099.1 GCA_029287305.1 Hyphomonas sp.
GATAGCGGTTTCGTCCATATCAACAATCCGGATCGTGCTCGGTTCGGCGCCGGCTGCCTCGGCGCGCCGGGCAGCTTCCCTGATCAGGGTTTCAAGCGCCTCTTCGCGGGGGGTTTCGCGAAACGAGACAAGCCGTTCCGCCTCAGCGCCGATTTGCGCAATCGCCGCACCGATCGCATTGGCGACGCCGGCATGTTCGGGCCGGTATATTTTTGAAGCGGCGGCCAGTTCATCCGTGACCAGAATATGTCCGCCGCCAACGAGGATCACCGGCATGGTTTTGCCGCCGGGTTTCATCATATCAATATGTCGATCGAGCAACGCATGAATTTCAGCCCTTGCATTGGCGATCACATGAGGGGGAATATCGCGTACTTTCGATTTATCGCCAATTTTGGCTTTGCCCATGGCGACAATGATATCGGTGGCTGTCAGAGTGTCCCCGCCAAAGGCGCGGCCCTGATGTACCAGATTATGCCCGATAGATTTCGGGCCAATATGTTTGCCATCCTCAGACACCAGACTGCCCCCGCCAAGACCGAGTGCCAGTATATCCGGCATGCGGAAATTGGTCCGTACGCCGCCAATTTCAATCACATTTTGCGATTCCCTTGGAAAGCCGCTTTTGAGAACCCCAATATCGGATGTGGTGCCCCCAATATCGACGACAATTGCATCACTTAAGCCCGTCAGCCGACTTGCGCCGCGCAGTGAATTGGTTGGCCCTGAAGCGAAGGTCAAAGCCGGATAGGCCCTGACAAAATCGGTACTCATCAAGGTTCCGTCATTTTGATTGATATATATCGGAACATTCAGCCCGCGCTGCTGGGTTGCACGAATAAAGGCATCCACTATGTCATCAGCCAAGGGGCAAAGCGCGGCATTTAAAATCGCTGCATTTTCTCGCTCCATCAAGCCTAATCGGCCAATATTATGCGACAAGGTGACCTTGGCGTCGGGAATTGCTTTTTTGATCGCGCGGGCGAGACGCATTTCAGGTTCTGGGTTCATGGGCGAAAAGACAGAGCTGATCGCGATTGATTTTAACCCCTTTGACACAAGCGAGGCAATCACGGGCTCAATCTCTGCATCGCTCAATTCTGCTAGGGGCCAGCCATCATAAAGATACCCCCCCGTCAGAAGATAAGGGGTGCAGTCAAGGCTGTCCCGAATATCCTGAGGCCAATCCACCATAGGCGGCAGGCCGCGCCCGGAGGGCAGGCCGATGCGGATTGCGCCGACAGGGGTCAGATGCCGTCTTTCAGTAATCGCATTGGTAAATTGCGTTGTCCCAATCATAACGGCCTGGACTTTGTGGGCCTCTAGTCCGGCTTGCGACAAGACCTCATCAAGCGCAGCGGTGATGCCTGAGGTGACATCCTGCGTTGTGAGCTGCTTTGTTGCAGCGATTAGGCGATCGCCATCCATAAGCACGGCATCTGTGTGCGTACCGCCAACATCAATTCCAATTCTCATTTTGGGTGTGTGACCTTTAATTCTGCCTTCCGCTCACGTGCTTGCCAGCTAATAGGCAAATAGACAAGCGCGGCAATAAGGGCTGCGTCCAGAGCGGCTGTGCCGGTAAGGGATGGCATAAGCTGTTCTTCCATGGCAATCGCCGCCGCCGCGCCCAAAGCCCAAGCCAGAAAGCCTTTTGCATTAAAGGTCGGGTTATTGGTGAGCCTCTCAATACA
>JARFRJ010000075.1 GCA_029287305.1 Hyphomonas sp.
ATAATGATGAGCGCCCTAGCGCGAGCAAATGCCACTGGTTCGGGAACCGTGATGCGCGGCCATAGGCGGCATACCCCCCACCCAAAAGCTTGAGCAGCACATGAAACATGCCGCTTAAAAACAGCCTACGTCAGACCCCAATTAAAAATGGGGGCATTTTACCCTTGTGTCTACAAAGCCGCCCCGGCGCTTGGTTTTACCGCTCAATCAGAGCTGTCAGGTAGAAATCGATCTCTTTGCCTTTGGCGCGCGCTTTTACATGCGATAAAAATGCATCACTTAGGAAGTTATTTTTCTGCTTGGTCGACAAATCCAACAATTATGGGTATTGGATATTAACCAAATCTAGAGCCTTGAGAATACAGCTCTACTTTTAGGATATATAAAAATATACCTTCACTACATTCGGGAAACACTATTCAGGAAGCACTATTGATGAGAAAAACAATTTTTAATCGCACATCCCTTACAGCGCTTGCACTGGCTATGGCCTGCGCACCTGCCCTCGCCCAGGAAACTGTCCCGGTCAATGAGGGGGGCGCGGAGGAAGACGCCCGCACGCTCGAACGCGTGGTTGTCACAGGATCGCTTATTCGCCGTCAGTCTCAAGCCGATCTGGCCTCCCCGCTCGATACATTCTCCAGCGTCGATCTGGACAATATTGGGGCGCAAAACCTGGCCGATCTGACCCAGACACTGACAATAAATACAGGCGCACAGAACAATCCCGACGCGTTTACACAAGGTGGCACAACCGGGACATCCAATATAAATTTGCGCGGCCTTGGCGTCGGCTCAACCCTCGTCCTGTTAAATGGCAAACGCCAAACCCTTTCTGCCGCGCCGACCAATGATGGTGTCAGCTTTGTCGACACCGCCTCCCTTGTGCCGTTGATCGCGGTCGAACGTGTTGAAATTCTCAAAGATGGGGCCTCAACACTTTATGGATCAGACGCGGTGGCTGGTGTGGCCAATTTCATCACCCGTGAAGATTATGAGGGCGTTCTGTTCTCAGGTGATTATACTGTCCATGACAGTGAGGGGGATTATTCAGAATATAATCTCCAAGCTCTGGCGGGGAAAAGCTTCGGGAAATTTTCCATAATGGGCGCGGTCAGCTATCTGGACCGGACAGCTTTAACGACCGCAGAGCGGCGTTTGTCAGAAACCCTTGATGATGCGTCTTCACTTGGTAATCCCGGCGCCTTTTTTGGCGTTCCAGGGGTTCCGGCAGGGGCTCCCTTTATTGACCCGAATTGCGCCAATGTTGGCGGCATTCCCGGCCCGGCGAGCGCAGCCACTGCGAGCCTAGTTCCATTAGGGATCGGTTTTTGCCGGTTTGACTTTGGCGACTTCTTTAACATTGTGCCCGAAGAGCAAAGGCTTTTGATCTATACTTCTGCCAAGCTTGAACTGAATGACACAACCCGCTTGAAAGCGGATTTCAGCCGTGCTGAAAACAGTGCTCTGCGCGGAAATTCTCCAACCTTCCCCTTCCTGCAGCTGGGTAAGGCCACAGTGCCGACCTTTAATCCTTTCAACCCCTTTGGGGCAAATCTGCTATTCTTTGGCCGGGCAAGTGGTATTGGCGGCGAGGTCTCGCCTTCCGATTATCAATCTAATACATGGCGCTTCTCGACAACTCTGGAAGGTGAGTTTGACAGCGAGCTCCTTAAGAATGCCAGCTATTCTTTAAGCTTGGTAAGGGCTGAGAATGACTTCGTTAACGTGACCGAAGATGTTGCGACCGACCGGTTTGGCTGCGCCCTGCGAGGGTTTAATATCTCCCCTGCATTTAATGCCGCGACCGGCCTTGACTGTACCGCGTCCAATCCTTTCCTGACAGCCAATGGCTCGTCTATCCCCGCCGATGGCACATTCTTTAATCCTTTTGGCACCTCTATCGGTACGGGCGTCAATGATGCCCTGCTCGATTATGTCATACAGCCCTATATCTCTGATCGCGCATCCGATCTGACGGTTGTAGAAGGGGTCGTCACCGGCGATGTCTATGACCTGCCTGCCGGTCCTGTGAGCGTGGCGCTTGGTACGCAATGGCGTCGGCAGGATATTTCTGCCAGTTTTGACGAGATTGCGTCCAATGATGGCTTTGCTTTTCTGATCGGGGATCAGGCCTTTGAGGGCTCTCAGAATGTCTATGCCCTGTTTGCGGAAGCGGCTGTGCCGCTTGCCGATTGGGCTGATTTGCAATTGGCGATCCGCTTTGAGGATTATGGGGGCTCGCTTGGCTCCACCGTTGATCCGAAGATCGCGCTCTTGCTCCGCCCGACAGAGGATATATCCCTGCGCGGTTCTTTCTCAACCTCCTTCCGGGCCCCGACCCCATTCCAGACAGACGGTCAGTCTACAACCTTGCAGCAAGTCAATGATCCTGTCGCGGGCGGGACGGCTTTCGTGGCTGTGCGTGCCGCCGGCAATACTGATCTGGCACCGGAAAATTCCATCGCCTATAATATTGGCGCAACATGGGAACCGGTCAGTGAGCTGCAATTCAATATTGACTATTTCAGCTTTGATTTTGACGATGCGATTGTTCAGACCGCCCCACAAGCGGTCCTAGATGCTAATCCAACCGGCCCTGCGATTATCCGCAGCCCTGCCGGCACAGTGGTTCAGATCAATAATGGCTTTGTCAATGCCGCCTCAATCAAAACCTCCGGCGTGGATTTCTCTGTCCGTTATAGCTATGAGACAGAGTTTGGTACATTCTCACCCAGCCTGATCGGGACCTATGTTCTGGATTATGAGCTGCAGCAAACAGCCAATGGTTCGAAAACCGATGGCGCGGGCAACCGGAATTTCAGAAACTTTGGCTCACCTTCGCCGGAATGGCGCTTTAATGCCGGGCTTGAATACAGCTATGGCGCTCATGGGCTAAACCTTTATGGTCGCTATATTGACAGCTATACAGACGATCAAAACGGCGATGTTGAAATTGAAAGCGATTTTCGCGTTGATGTTCAATATAGTCTGGCCGTCAATGAGTTGCTCGGCATTGCCAATATGGCACAGCTCACTGTCGGGGCCCGTAATGTCCTTGACGTTACTGCGCCTTATGTCTCCACCAATGGTGGGTTTGACAGCCGGGTTGCCGACCCGCGTGGCCGACTGATCACAGTCGGACTTGACCTAGAATTTTAGCCTTTGGGCGTTTAAAGCGCTCTATTTTTCAGAATACAAGATCATAAACAACAAAGCCTCGGCCATAGTGCCGGGGCTTTTTTATGATTGGAGCCTTTTCAAATCCATGAGAACGCGTCGGTGCGCTGCCCGATCAGGCTTGCCGTTGCGCTGTCCGATCAGGCTTGTCGTCCAAGCTTGTCGTTGCGCTGTCCAATCAGGCTTATCGTTGCGTTGCCCAATCAGGCTTGTCGATAAGACTTACCGCCCAAGCCTGCCTGCCAAGCCCGATCAGGCTTGCCGATCAAGCCTAGACGACCCACATAAATGTCGCCAATGCGGCTTTGTTTGAGATATGCCTTATTTACGATAATCCAGCGGGGGATCGCGGTCGCCCAAAAGAGACTGATACGTATAATCGGCCCCGCGCGCGGTTTCAAATTCTGCTTTGGCGGTTTCGATAAGTCCCGTTTCATCAGAGTAGAGGTCAATCGCCGTCAGGGTTAAGGCTTTGGCTGCCAAACGCGCGCCCTTAAAGCCAATCGACATGCCACTGGCGGCAACCGCTTGCCAGGAATGGGCAGAGGTTCCCGGAACCCATGCCGCCGTGCGCACACCCACTGTGGGCACAGTAATCGACACATCCCCGACATCTGTCGAGCCATAGCCAAGTGAAGTGGTGAAGGGTTCAATATCGCCCTCACTGCCGAGCGGCCTGTAAGGATCGGTAAAACTCTCATAAATTTCCTCAGCGAAAGCCTGCTCTGCCTCAGTATACTGAATGCCTCCAAGGGATTGTAAATTTTCATGCATGAGCCGGGCGAGGGTTTCATTGACGAAAACCGGATTATTGCCGTGTATAATCTCCCAGTCGACCTCGGTTCCTGTGCCGAGCGCCGCGCCGCGTGCCGCATTTTCCAAGCGTGCCCAAATCGCCTCCACACCGTCGGGGCGCGGATGGCGGACATAATAGAAAACTTCGGCAAAATCCGGCACGACATTGGGGGCACTGCCGCCAGAGGTAATCACATAATGCATGCGCGCATCCTGCGGGATATGTTCATGCATCATATTGGCCATCATATTCATCGCCTCAACACCATCCAGCGCAGATCGGCCGCGCTCTGGCGCTCCGGCGGCATGGGCAGATATCCCTTTAAAGCGAAACTTGGCCGACCGATTGGCAAGCGATGTCCGCGCAGAGGCGGAATTTCTATCCCCGGCATGCCAGTGCATAGCAATATCCACATCCTCAAAAAGACCCGCCCGCACCATATAGACTTTACCACTGCCCCCTTCTTCAGCCGGCGTGCCATAGAGGCGGATTGTACCCGGCGTCCCGGTAAGTTTCAACCATTCGCGGATTGCGATCGCTGCGCCGACGGAACCGGCGGCAAACAGATTATGTCCACAGGCATGGCCGGCATTCTTTCCTTCGATCGGCTCACGACGGGCACGATCGCTTTGATTTATCCCCGGCAGAGCATCAAATTCGGCCAATATGGCAATGACAGGCCCGTCTGTTCCCCAGCTGGCCACAAAGGCGGTTGGGATATCCGCAACACCCGCCTCAATCTCAAACCCATTGGCGGCCAGATGATCCTGTAAAAGCTGTGTTGAGCGGGTTTCTTGATAGCCAAGTTCAGCCCATTCCCAAAGCTGACGGGCAATTCTAGGAATATCCGCCCCCTCATCCTCTATGAGCGCAAAAGCCGCGCCCGTCGGAGTTTTTTCGTTCTCGACCGCCTCCGTCTCTGAATATGCGGGACCGGCCACTATAAGAGCGGCTGCGAATAGAACAAAAAGGGACATGCCAAATAGTCTGATCATAGTCTAGGCCTTTATCTATTTGTATTTATCTAACGCGTTTAGGGGGCATCCGACGGGGTGATTTATGGGCTGAAGATGGGGCATGAGCGCCCCAACCTTTTATGTGCTGAGTGGATAGAGCCTAGATCGCCTCAATCAGTTCCGGCACCGCTTTGAATAAATCTGCCACCAGACCATAATCAGCGATCTGGAAAATCGGGGCTTCTTCATCCTTATTGATCGCAACAATAATCTTGGAATCTTTCATTCCGGCCAGATGCTGGATCGCGCCGGAAATCCCGACCGCCACATAAAGATCTGGCGCCACGATCTTACCGGTCTGGCCAACCTGATAATCATTCGGCGCATAGCCCGCATCCACTGCGGCGCGGGACGCCCCCACAGCCGCGCCGAGCTTATCGGCCAAGGGTTCGATATATTTCTGGAAATCTTCCTCAGAGCCAAGCGCGCGCCCACCAGAAACAATCGCTTTGGCCGCTGTCAATTCCGGACGATCTGATTTGGTCATTTCTTCAGAAACAAATTCAGATTTACCCGCCCCTGTATCGGCTGAAATCACCTCTATATCGGCAGATCCATCTGTTGCGGCCGCCGCAAATGCCGTACCCCGCACGGTGACAACTTTCTTGGCATCGCTTGATCTCAGCGTCATAATTGCATTGCCGGCATAGATCGGGCGAACAAAAGTATCCTGACCTTCCAGCGCGATAATCTCAGAAATTTGCATGACATCAAGCTTGGCAGCAATGCGCGGCGTGACATTTTTGCCCATTGTAGTCGCCGGGGCAAACAGGGCGTCATATCCCTCCATGAGCGGCAGAATAAGGGCTTCCATGGCCTCTGCCAATTGCTTTTTCAAAGGCGCTGCATCCGCATGCAGGACTTTACGGATACCGGAAATTTTCGCCGCTTCTGCAGCAGCAGCGCCAGCCCCTTCGCCGGCAATGAGCACATCAACATCGCCGCCAAAAGCCAAAGCGGCGGTAACAGTTTTATGCGTGGCATCGTTGAGATGATCATTCGTGTGATCGGCAATGACGAGAACGGACATTAAATAGCTCCTGCAGTTTTAAGTTTTTCTACCAAAGTGGCGACATCATCGACTTTTTCACCAGCTTCGCGCACGGGCGGTTCGGTGACTTTTACAACGCTGAGACGCGGGGTAATATCGACACCAAAATCGGCTGGGGTTTTTTCATCTATCGGCTTGCGCTTGGCCTTCATAATATTCGGCAAGGACGCATATCGCGGCTCATTTAAGCGTAAATCGGTTGTGACAATCGCCGGGGCCTGCAAGGAGACGGTTTGCAGCCCGCCATCAACTTCACGCATGACGCTAACCTTGCCCGCTTCAACCTTCACCTCAGAGGCGAATGTGCCTTGTGGCCAGCCGAGCAGCGCCGCCAGCATCTGGCCGGTCTGATTGCTGTCATCATCAATGGCCTGTTTACCGAGAATGACCAGATCAGGGCCTTCTGCCTCGGTGACGGCTTTGAGGATTTTTGCCACAGCGAGCGGTTCAACCGCTGTCTCTTATACACAT
>JARFRJ010000225.1 GCA_029287305.1 Hyphomonas sp.
GTCGAGCACCGAACTGCCCTTTACGGCGCGTGCGCTGATTGCCCGCTTGATTTGCCTGATCATGATTCTGATAGTGTCTGGGGGTATTTTGCCGATTTTACATATGTCTGTGATTGCCGCCTTTTTGATGATTATCAGTGGCTGTCTGAATATCCGCCAGGCCACGCGCTCACTTGATTTTCGTATTTTCCTGTTGATTGTCGCGGCCCTTGCCATGGGCGCGGCGCTGCAAGAGACAGGCGGGGTCAATCTGATTGCCCAGACCATATTGGGCGCGGTGGAACCTTATGGTCCTTATGCGGTCTTATCGACCCTGTTTATTCTGGTCGCGATCCTCACCAATATTTTAAGCAATGCGGCCACAGCCGTATTGTTCACACCGGTCGCGCTCACGGTCTCCGCAGAGCTTGGCGCTGATCCCATCCCATTTGTGTTTGCCGTCATTTATGCCGCCAATTGCTGTTTTGCTACGCCCATCGCTTATCAGACCAATCTCTTGGTCATGGCCCCGGGGCATTACCGCTTTTCTGACTATCTGCGCTATGGTGGCCCCTTGGTCATTCTCCTATGGCTCGTCTTTACACTCATCGCCCCTTGGCGATTTGATCTATAAGTGCTTATTTTGACGTATGCGATTCAGTGAAACACATACATCCGAGCAAAGTCACCGTAGAACTTTGCAATTTTATATGACCGCACCGCAACCCTGCCCATATCTGGCGGACAAGCTGGAGCGTAAAGCTTTCACGCATTTGGACATGCCAGACACCGATTATGTCCACAATCTTCTTAGTCAGAGCGGCTTTCGCAGGTCTCAATCGGTCGCCTACAGGCCGATATGTCCAGCTTGCAATGCTTGCCAATCGGTGCGCGTTTTGGCTCGGCAATTTCAATATACGCGGCGCTGGCGACGAATTCTGAAACATAATCAGGCGCTTGAGATTGAGCCTGTTCCAGCGGTTGCAACGCGCGAGCAATTTGCCTTGCTCAAGACATATCTTGAGGCCCGCCATCAGAGCGGTGGTATGGCTGAAATGGGGTTTCGCGATTATGCGGCCATGGTGACAGAAAGTCCGGTTAAAAGCATGGTGGTAGAGTATCGCCAGCGTTCAGATGGTCAAAACCGGCTTGTGGCGGCAACACTGACAGACATTATGGAAGATGGCCTGTCCATGGTGTACAGTTTTTTTGATCCGAGGCTCAGCGCCGCCTCACTCGGAAGTCTGATGGTTTTGGAACATATACAACGTGCTGTCGGGCTGGGGCTTCCGCACGTTTATTTGGGGTATTGGGTCGAAAACAGTCCAAAAATGCAATATAAAAAGCAATATCAACCGCTTGAAGTGTTAAAGGGAAAAACTTGGCAAGCCTTTTAGGTGTAAGCTCGGCGATCAAAAGAATGCGCACCGCCTCCGCCTCATTTCAGCCAATCAGGGACAGAACACTATGATGAATCGACGTAAATTGATCGGCGCGGCCACGTTGGGTCTCGGCCTCGCTGCCTGCGGTGCCAGCGAAACCACTTCAACAGGTCCGGCCTCACCGGCAATCTCTAAAAAGCGCAAACGATTGACCATGGTGACGACATGGCCAAAAGGGTTGCCGGGGCTCGGCATGGCGGCAGAGCGGATTGCAGAGGAGATCAAACTGCAGACAGAAGGCTTGATCGAAGTGCGTGTAAGGGCCGCAGGTGAGCAGGTCCAAGCGTTTGAAGCCTTTGACGCGGTCGCAGATGGCGCGGCAGATATGTATCATGGCGCGGAATATTACTGGACATCAAAATCAACTGGCTTTGCTTTTTTCACCGCCGTTCCCTTTGGCATGACGGCGCAGGAAATTATGGGCTGGATTGATTATGGCGGCGGGCAGGCCCTTTGGGAGGAATTGTCCGGTCAGTTTGGGATCATTCCGTTTCAGGCGGCGAATACAGGTCACCAGATGGGCGGCTGGTTCAAGCGCGAGATTAACACGCTGTCTGATTTTCAGGGCCTGAAAATGCGCATTCCCGGCCAAGGCGGCGATGTGCTTCGCGCGCTCGGCGGATCGGCGATTTCCCTGTCTGGCGGAGAGATTTATCAATCCCTGCAAACCGGCGTGATTGATGCGACCGAATGGATCGGACCGTGGAATGATTTTTATCTCGGTTTTTATCGTGAAGCACCATATTATTATGGTCCGGGGTTTCATGAGCCGGGCGCTAGCCTCGCGGTTGGAATGAACCGAGGCGTCTGGGATACGCTAAGCCCGTCTGAGCAGGCGATTATTCGTCATACTTGTCAAAGCGTCAATCATCTGAGCCTTGGGGAGTTTACCTATCAAAATGCCCGCCATCTGGATATATTAACCGCTGAACA
>JARFRJ010000036.1 GCA_029287305.1 Hyphomonas sp.
CCGGATCGCGCTTGCGCACCATAACCCAGCGCACATAGCTTAAGACAGTTTCCTCTAACTGGTTGATCCCCCGCGTGCGAACATAGACAATGCCCGTCTTGCCATTTGAGTTCTCTTTGCGCCCGATGACCTCAGAGACAGCGCGCAGTGTATCGCCCGCATGTACGGGAACGCCAAACACGCCTTCGCCATAGCCCAGATTGGCCACGGCGTTCAGGGAAATATCTGGAACCGATTTGCCAAAGACGGTGTGAAAGGTGAGCAGCGGGTCTATCGGGGCGGCGTGAAAGCCAGCCGCTTTGGCAAATTCATCGGAACTGTAGAGCGCAAACCGGCTGCCGGTCAGAGCGCGATACAGCGTATTGTCGCTTTGGTGCAAGGTTAATGGTGTGGCATGATGCAGAGGCAGGCCGGGCACAAAATCTTCAAAAAAATGTCCAGGATTGGATTTCAAAATCTGTATTCCCTATCAGTCAGTTTCAGTTTATTCACGATGCCTGAGACGGTCTGTGTTTACAGATCTGGCCAGATCAGGCCGACACGCAAAAAATAGTCTCTTAGACAATATCAAGCAAAGCGCTATTGGGGCGTCCGAGGACCGCTTTGTCCCCCTTTATGCCAATGGGGCGCTGGATCAATTTTGGATTTTCAGCCATCGCAGCGAACACTTGCGCATCTGTGGCTGTTTCTGCCAAGCCGGTTTTTTCCGCATCTTTTTCCCGCAAAAAGGCGCGTGGGCTGACACCGCCCATTTTTTGCGCAAGGGATTTAAGTTCTTCAAGGTCCAGCTGTTCGGTCTTGCTGGCATATTTGCGAACCTTCACCTCAATGTCATTGTCTTGCAAAAGCGCCAGGCCTTTTTTTGAAGACCCGCAACCGGGATTATGAAGAAGAATATAGATCATAAAGCAGCCTCTTTCCTGTTTGTGATGATATGTCACGAATATGCGCTGCTTATCTAAAGGTTTCAATGCAAACCGTCCAAAACTGCATCCAAGACAGGCATAAAGGCAGTTTTTTCTTGAACACGAGCCACAGTGTACCCAAATATTTACTTATTAGAGGTATACTAAAACTCTATCAGACGCAGAAAGACCCTTCTCATGCCCATATCTTCCAATGATACAATAAGGACAAATCTGAAACCGGATAATCATGTTTATATTCGTCGGCTTGCCTCAGAGGAAATCGATGATGCTGTGCCGGATGAAGCGCTGGAAATGCTGACCGAGCTTGATAATCTGTTCAGTGTGCACTCTGAAGACGGTAAACGTATCGCGATTGTCCAAGGGCGCGACGCGGCTTTTGCTGCCGCCCGGGCGCATGATTTGCGCCCAAGCAGCGTCCATTAGGCGGAAGATTGAAGCCTATCGCGTCTTGAAGCTTTGGCTGTCCTAGCAGTCCTGGCAGTCTTGGCCTGATTAAAACTGTCTCCGCTTGGCAATGAGGTTATGTCCTTCCTGCCTATCCTCCAAAAGGATATATAAGACGCCCGCCTATATAGATTTCATTTGAACGCTTTCAGAACCTTTGCGAATCGCCCTAAGCACGAATCATGAACACAGTGCTTGATATTGGCCCTTTAGCCCTCGACCCCCTGCATTTATCTATAATGGGAGGTATTTTGGCACTTGCCCTAATTTTTTTGCTGTATCGCCAGCATGTCGAAAAGCGGGAAATTACCTATCAGCATCAGATAGAGACGCTTGCTGGGGCGGAAGACGAGGCGGAAGCTCAAAGAGCGCGGGCCGAGCAGGCGGAACAGGCGCTCGCCGCGGTCCGGGCGGCCGCCAGCGTGACCCAGATGAAAGCCAAGGAAGAGTTCATGAGCCTTGCCCAGCAGGTTCTTGCGCAATCACAAGACCAGTTTATGACGCTGGCGAATGAAACTTTCGCCAAGCATAAGGAAGGGGCTA
>JARFRJ010000261.1 GCA_029287305.1 Hyphomonas sp.
TGCAGATAGCGCTTCCAGCTATCAGGCCCGACGGCGTAGCCAAACAGCGCTGCATCCTTTCGCTCCCTTAGCCGATAAGTGCCCTCACTCTGGCGGTCGGTTCTGCCAATTGGAAGATCGCTGGCGGTGCCTATCTCGTCATAGGTGATTGCACCGTCTTTTTCACACGGGCCAAGCACAGTGCGCCCCTCGACCTGAAGCTGTGTCAATAATTGGTCAAAATCTTCACGCAGCAGAATGCGGTTCGCAATAGGGGCTTGCTTGGGCATATATCCAGAATTGGACATTTACGCGATATGTCCTTGAGCCAGATCAATGTTCATAGGCGAGCCTTCACAAATGACGGTATTTCAGTCCAGCTTGATGGCCTCACGCACATGTTTGGGGAGGGCTTGCTGAATATGGCGGATTTCGCCTTCCGTGACATGTTGTGCAATTACCTGGAACACGTTGCGGGCAATCGCCTCCGGATCGGCATTGATGTCATATCCAAAAGCATCTTGGATAGGTTTTAGAAAGTCATCAAGGTCACGGGACGTGTGGGCTGCTGCATTTGGCTTCCACCCCTCGAATAAGATTCCCCTGACCAGAATTGGTAACTGAGCTGACAAGTGCGCCATAATTTCCAATGGCAGGTGATCGCGGATAGTGTGCAGGGTTACCCGCAAAGCACGATAAGCGGTCTGGCGATTATCCCAATCGCAGGCCACCATTATTTCCTTGAGCCATAAATTCGTCTTATGCAGAGTATCATCGAATTGACTGAGCCCGGTTGTACTCATGATCACTATCTCCTGAACTGATCGTCAGAGTCTAGAAGACTTTTACTGTGCCAGTCTTGATCGATATCATGCAGTGAACAATGACCCGTGAGCGATCTCAACCGGATTAAATTTCGGTGAGTTGATCTGTGCCAAATCAAGCCGGCTATTGAGCTATCAATGTCAGATAAGTGATCATTTGATGCGATCTGTCAGAAAGGGCTTAGGATGAACCACTCCATAGATCAGGTTTCCGGTGTCGACAAATATGCGGGACGGCGCTCAGAAATGGTCAAGCAACAAATATATGCGCGCGGTGTGCGCGATCCACTTGTTCTGCGCGCGATGGAGCGGGTGGCGCGCGAAAAATTTGTCCCAACGCCATTGAAACCCATGGCTTATGAAGACAAACCGCTGCCGATTGCTGAGGGACAAACCATCTCACAACCCTATATCGTCGCCTTCATGGTTGAGGCCCTCGACTTACAGCCGGGCGAAAAAGTTTTGGAGATCGGGGCAGGGTCTGGATATGCGGCTGCCATACTCGCCGAAATTGCCAGTGATGTTTATACAATTGAGCGGATCGGGACTTTAGCGCAGATTGCTGCCTCCAGTCTTCAGGATGCAGGATATCATAATGTACATGTCTTACACGAAGACGGCACGCGCGGTTGGCTTGATGAAGCGCCCTTTGACGCAATCCTTGTCTCAGCCGGCGGGCCCGACATACCAGAATCTCTAAAAAGCCAGCTTGCGACAGGTGGGCGAATGGTGATTCCGGTGGGAACGGATCAGATGTCTCAGGAGCTTGTGCGCGTTACCCGCCTGGAACGGGGCCAGTTTGAGCGGGAAGACTTGGCCGATGTTCGCTTTGTCCCTCTGATCGGGCAGGAGGGGTGGGAAAATGACACGCCGGATTTGCATCCAGAGCGTCCGCAGATCGAGCAAACTCGGCCGAAGACGAATGTGCGCACTTTCAGTTTAATTGAACACCATGGCGAAGCTTTTAAATCCGTTGGTGAGGCCGACCTGTCGGGTTTGATTGAACGGAATGGAGATCGGCGTATCGTCCTGCTTGGGGAAGCAAGCCACGGAACCTGCGAGTTTTATCAAATGCGAGCGCGTATCACGCAGCACCTCATTGAGGAGAAAGGATTTAATGTATTAGCAGTCGAAACAGACTGGCCTGATGCTGCGCGGATTGATCACTATGTACGCCACCGCGACATACCACCGTCAAATTGGGAGGCGTTTAGCCGCTTCCCAACCTGGATGTGGCGTAATCGCGAGATGCATGAATTCATGATCTGGCTTCACGATTTCAACAGTCAAAAACCATATATCGACCGGGTAGGCTTTTATGGTTTGGACCTCTATAGCATGCACCTTTCCAGCCAGACCGTGATTTCATATCTTGAGGATATCGACCCGCAGCTCGCTGAGTTGGCGAAGCATCGATATGGGTGTCTGATGCCTTGGAAAACTGATCCGGCTGCCTATGGACGCGCGGCTCTGACAGGGGCTTATCGTGAGTGTGAAAAGGCGGTCACGGATATGTTGGTGGATATTTATAAGATGCGCCGGGAGTATGCCGTCAATGATGGCGAGCGCCTATTTGATGCGCAACAAAATGCCCGGCTTGTGGCCAATGCGGAGCTTTATTACAGGACCATGTATTATGGATCACGCGCGTCTTGGAATCTACGAGAGCGACACATGTTTGATACTCTGCAGGCCCTAATCGATCATAAGGGCAAAACGTCCAAAGTCGTGATCTGGGCGCACAATTCCCATATCGGGGACGCCTCTGCCACCGAAATGTCCTCCCGCGGAGAATACAATCTAGGCGAGTTGTGCCAACGCGGATACGCAGATCAATCCTATCGAATTGGTTTTGGCACAGATCACGGTTTCGTTGCCGCTGCTTCTGAATGGAATGGACCAATGGAGATCAAAAAAGTTCGCCCGGCACATCCGCAAAGTTATGAAAGCCTATTTCATCAAACAGAATTACCCGGTTTTATCTTGCCGATGCGACCGGGGCACGAATTGGACCTGGTTGAAGACCTGTCTCTTATACACATCTCCGAGCCCACGAGACGAACA
>JARFRJ010000272.1 GCA_029287305.1 Hyphomonas sp.
CCTGCAGCCCGGGCCATCAATGCGGCGGTCAGCCAAGCGCTCAGCGAAGGCACATATGATGTTAGCGTCGGGATTACCGGCAATGCGGTCTTGCGCAGTGAAGAACTGGCCAGTGTGACCGAAGGCATTGGCGTGTCTCTGATCCTGTCTTTTGCGTTTATTCTAATTCTGCTCACGATTGCCTTACGGTCCATCATGATGGTGTCTGTCTCCTTGATCGCGCTTATCCTGACGATTGCGATTACGGCGGGGTTTGCGGCTCTTTTTTATGACAGTCTGAACCTTGTCTCGGTCGCATTTATGGTCTTGCTTGTCGGGCTCGGCATTGATTTTATGATCCATTTTGCCATGCATGTGCAAGAAGAGCGCCGCCATGGCCGCAGCCACAGAAATTCAATCTTTTTTTCCAATCACCATATTGGCGCCGCGTTAGCCTTATGCGCTCCAACATCGGCGATTGCTTTTTTTGCCTTCGCCCCGACTGATTTTACCGGCATGACCCAGCTTGGCATTATCTCCGGTTTCGGGGTTCTGGTCGCCTTTGGCGTAGCGGTGACCCTGTTACCAGCGGTCACGGCGCTTTTGCCGAAAGGCTCAAATGCGAAAGCCGCCCCGAAACCTGAAACAGCTCCTCGGCCAGCCCAATCAGGCAGAGGGATGGGCACTCTACATTCGGTGATTGCTGTTCTGACCATCCTGCTCGGTATCGGCGCGCTCTTTCTTCTACCATCGGTGCGTTTTGATGCTGACCCTATGGCCATGCGGGACCCGGGTTCTGCCTCCGTCAAAGCGTTTAATCTCCTGTTCGAGGATGAGGACACCCAGCCCTATAATCTGTCTTTACTGGTTGAGGATGAACAGAGTGCCGCGCAAAAGGCAGAGGCGATTGAGGGCCTAGGCGAGGTCAGACGTGTGATTACACCGGCTGATCTCATCCCCGAAGAGCAATATGATAAGCTGGATATCATTGATTTTGCCTCGATTGGATTGGGGTATATTTTTGACGAGGTGGAAGAAACACCGGACGCTCTTTTGGCCGATGCAGCTGAACGTCTCAATGAGGCTCTCACCCGTATCAACTCGCCAGCCACACAGCGCTTTCAGGCGAGTCTCTCGGCTTATGGGGCGGCGGCGATCAGCGATCCTGATCTGAAGGACCAAATGGAGGGGGATATATTCCGCTTTTGGCCGCAACAATATGATCAGCTGGAACGGCAGATTTACCCCGAAGAGGTGAACTTTGAAACGCTTCCGGAGCTGTCTCTTATACACATCTCCGAGCCCACGAGACGAACAA
>JARFRJ010000287.1 GCA_029287305.1 Hyphomonas sp.
CATCGCAATGCGATTTTGGGGCGCACCTCAACAGCGCAAGAAAAAGCCTATCTTGCCACCCCCGGCAGCGGCTTCTAGCTCGGACACGCTCTAGCTCGGACACGTCCTAAAGCGAGGCCGCCCAAGCCCGGACATCTGCAATATAAAGCTCAGGCACTTCCATCGCCGCAAAATGCCCGCCGCGGTCTGCCTTGGCCCAATAGTTGATATTATAGGCCCGCTCCACCCAGCTTTTCGGCGGGGCCGACAAAATTTTCTCGCCCGGATAATTTGTAAATCCGGTCGGGGTTTGACAATACGCCCCTTCGGGCAAGAGCGGCCCGCCCTCCATCATGAAAGATTGATAATAGCGCACAGAGGTCGCAAAGGCGTCATTCATGATATAGAGCATGAGATTGGTGAGGAGTTGATCCCTCGTATACACGCTCCAAAGGTCGCCAGCCTTTAAATCAGACCAGGCATGGAATTTCTCCAATATCCAGGCCGCCTGACCGGTCGGCGAGTCCATCATCCCAAAGGACAGGGTTTGTGGCTTGGTGGCCTGTTGCATGAAATAGCTGCCTTCCAGACGCATCGCACTTTTCGTCTGATTGACCCATTTTTTCTCATCCGGCGTCTCAGGTTTGGCCCCAAAGGGTTGAAAGCCTACCATATTCAGATGGATCGCCGCGCATCCGCCTTTACCCTCCGCAGTGCCATGATTGAGCCCCAGCCATGAGGTGACCATAGACCCCCAATCCCCCCCTTGCGCCAAATAGGTTTTATAGCCAAGCACATCGCACATCAGCTTATCCCAAAGGGCCGCCGTCGCGCGCGGTCCCAAAAAGCTTTGCGGCTTGCCCGCATAGGCATATCCGGGCAAGGACGGGATGATCAAATCAAAAGCCGGTTGCCCTATATGACCAGATCGCGCCGGATAGGCCAAAGCCTCTATGACCTGCCAAAATTCATAAAATGATCCCGGCCAGCCATGGGTAATCAGTAAAGGCCGTGTGCCTTTGGCCTCGCCCACAATATGGATAAAATGGAGGTCAAGCCCGTCCACTTCGGCTTTATAATGCGCATATCGGTTCAGCTCTGCGACCTGCCCGGCCCAATCATAGGCCGTCAGCCAATGATTGACGACATCTTTGAGAACCGGGGTCGACATGCCATGCATCCAGGCTTCATCGGTGCCGCCGATAGGCGCGTCAAACCAAGGATAGGCTGCCAGCCGCGCCTTTACGCCGTGCCATTTTGCTTCATTTACGGGAATTTCAAAAGGGTGGGCGATCATGTCGGCACTCTTACTTTCAGGCTGATCGGGGCATGATCGGAAGGCTTATACCCGCCCCGCCACGCCAGATGAATTTTATAGCTGTCAATATCTGTTAATGGCAAAGCCGCTTCATTTGACCAAATATGATCGAGACGTCGGCCACGATTACTGGCCGCCCAATCCTTGGCACGATAACTCCACCAGCTATAAAGCTTTTGATCATCCCTATGCGCCAGACGGGCAATATCGGCAAATCCGCCTGCCTCTCGCGCCTGTTCCAGCTTTTCGGTTTCAATCGGCGTATGCGAGACGATTTTGAGCAATTGCTTGTGTGACCAGACATCATTTTCATGTGGCGCAACATTCAAATCACCAAGCAGAAGCCGGGCATTGCCATCGGTTTTCACACTCTCATAATGGGTCGCAAGCCTGTCCAGAAAATCAAGCTTGTGCGCAAATTTCTCATTTTTCTCAGGGTCTGGAATATCCCCGCCCGCAGGCAGATAGATATTATGCAGCTCAAGCCCCTTGATCTTGGCCGCGATGACCCGCGCATGACCTTCCCGGCACAGACCCGGCTTATATATTTCTTCAATCGGATAGCGCGACGCGATTGCCACCCCATGATGTCCGCCCCTTTGGCCATGCAGAGCCAGATGCGACAGGCCCATCGCTTCAAAGGCTTTCACAGGGAATTGATTATCCAGACATTTGGTTTCCTGCAGGCAAATAATATCGGGATTTTCCGCCTCGACAAATGCGGCGATATTGGCCGCGCGCAATCGAACGGAATTAATATTCCAGCTTATAATATGAAGTGAGTCCATATCTGTCATTGCCTGACTGCAGGCCTAAGGTCAACGCGCCTGAACATGAGGGGGAGAGGGATGTTCAGGCGCTCGAGACGCTATGGTCAAATCGGTCAAAAAAAGCAAATAACAGATATATGGCAAAGGGGATAAATATAGGTATGGAAATTATTTATCCCTTTGCCGTATCTTCTATGTGATCTCACTATTGAATGATTTCAACTAACTTATTTTTTAGATTACATGTCATTAAAATGTTAAAATCAACCGGCAATGCCTGCATACGCATAGCGGCGATATTAGCCGCGCAATCGAACGGAATTGATATTCCAGCTTACACTATGAAGGAAGTCCATATCTGTCATTGCCTAGGACGCGTCCAAGCTACAGGAATAACGTCAACGCGCCTGAACATGAGGGGGATAGGGATGTTCAGGCGCGCGAGACGCTATTGTCAGATCGGTCAAAAACAAAAACAAATAACCGATATATGGCAAAGGGGATAAATATAGATACGGAAATAATTTATCCCTTAGCCTTACCCTATATGTGATCTCATTATTGAGGGATTTCAACTAACTTATTTTTTAGATTTCATATCATAAAAGTGTTAGAATCAACGCGGCAAGGCCTGCATGCGCATATAGAGCGTCTCCGCGCTAAAATGGGTCCGTTTGGGCCCTGCAGATAGGCTCAAGCGGCCCTATTCGCGTTCCTCTTCACCCTTGAGGTCTTCAATACGAAACAGGCGCGGATTAATTCGGACCCCGGTTTCAATCCCAGATAATTGAACTCGCGTAACCTGACCCGCCTCATCGCGCGTCCACCATTCAAGAATACTATAATCCGCCGCGTCCAGAAGGATCGATAATGTGCCCTCCATTTCAGCAGACGGATCAATCAGCGAGACTTGAATAAGATCGTCCGTGCGCGCCAGTTCAGTGACCTCAGCCCCGGTGTCAAAGTCCAGCGCATCATCCAGCAGAAAAGACAGGGGCGTCGCCTTTAAAGGCACGCGGTCCTGGGTTTCCAAATCCCGATCTTCAATCGCCACCGTCACCCCATCGGCAAT
>JARFRJ010000333.1 GCA_029287305.1 Hyphomonas sp.
CCTCATTAGAGCGCTTATTAGCGTATCATCCTGTCTAGCTTGGCCGACTAGGGCCGCTATGGCAGATATTTAAGGGGTTAGGACGTCAATATATCTCGTATCGCCTGCAACCCTTCTTCGGGCTGATCGGTCGCGGGCCCGCCTGCCTGAGCAAGTTCTGGCTTGCCGCCGCCGCCTTTGCCACCTAGCGCGCCATTGGCCGCTCGAACCAGACCAACCGCTGAAAACCGCGCTGTCAGATCGCCGCTCACGGCCACAGATATGGTTGTTTTACCACCCTTTGTCGCAATAAAGGCGGCAATCCCGGAGCCCAACTGATCGCGGGCTTCCTGTGCCATTTGGCGCAAGTCCTTTGCGTCAATATCCGTCAATATCCGGGCTATCAGCTTGATACCGCAAATCTCTTCAACGGCGGCCTCGCTCGAGCCAGAGCCAACCATGGCGAGCTTTCGTTTTGCATCGCCAAGCTCGGCATCAAGAGATTTACGCTCTTGACGCAATGTGTGCACTTTTTGGCTTAAATCCTTTAAAGGCACTTTTAGATCAGCTGCGATATCCTGTGCGATTTTGGCGCGCGCTTTATAGAAATTCAGCGCATCAGCGCCCGTTGCGGCCTCAATCCGGCGTACACCAGCGGAAATACCACTTTCCGAGACGATCGCGAAACTACCAATATCTCCGGCGCGGGTGACATGGGTGCCGCCGCATAGCTCGACGGAATAGGGGCTTTCATCCTTTTGACTGTGTCCGCCAATCGATAGGACACGCACATGGGCGTCATATTTCTCGCCAAACATTGCTAATGCCCCTGATTCAATTGCATTTTCCAGCGGCATAAAGGCGGTCTCAGTTGCGGCATTCTGGCGGATAATGGTATTCACTTCGCTTTCCACCGCGTCAATTTCGGCCTCACTCATCGGGCCTGAATGAGAAAAATCAAAGCGTAGTCGGTCCTCTTCAACCAGAGACCCTTTTTGTGCGACATGGTCCCCCAGAATTTTACGCAGCGCCGCATGCATCAAATGCGTGGCGGAATGATTGGCAATAATTCTCGCGCGGCGTTTGGTATCGATGCTGAGCTGGGCCATATCGCCAGTATTTATCGTGCCTTTAACAAGTTCGCCGATATGGGTAAAAATCTGGCCACCTCTTTTTTGCACATCCTTGACGATAAATTGCGCTCCAGAAGCGAAAACAATAGTCCCGTGATCGCCCGCTTGACCGCCACTTTCCGCATAGAAGGGGGTTTGAGAAAAGACCAATTCAGCCGCTCCTTCGGCCAAATTCGGGATTTCTTGGCCCTGCTGAACGATGGCGAGAAGTTGACCTTGCGCCTTTGTGTGCTCATAGCCCAAAAATTGGGTCTCGCTTAAACGGTCTGCCAAAGCGAGCCAGATTTTTTCGGCTTTGACGTCGCCGGAACGAAATCCGCCCGCTTGCGAGGTTTCAACCTGACGAGCCATTGCGACATCAAAACCAGCCTGATCAACTCTAAGACCTGCCCCGCGCAAAATATCCTCAGTTAAATCGAGGGGAAACCCATAGGTATCATAAAGTTTAAAAGCGGTTTCACCGGGCAGGATTTTTGAGCTTCCCATATCCTCCATGGCCTGTTGCAGGAGTTTTAACCCACGTCCAAGTGTTTGTTGAAACCGGCTTTCTTCCTGTTCCAATGTAGCCTCAATTGTTTTCTGGGCGCGCTGTAACTCAGGATAGGCACTGCCCATCTGATCGATAAGCGCATTGGTCAATTTGTGCATGGCAGGGTCTCGGGCCCCTAGAATATGGCTATGGCGCATGGCCCGGCGCATAATGCGGCGTAATACATAGCCGCGTCCTTCATTGGAGGGGGTGATACCGTCACTGATTAAAAAGGAGGAGGCGCGTAAATGATCGGCAATGACACGATAGGAACTTATATGGGAGGCGTCAGCCGGCGTTTGGTACACGTCCTCGCTTGCCTGTATCAGCGCCGCGAACAAATCGGTATCATAATTATTATGCTTGCCTTGCAAAACCGCAGCAACCCGTTCTAGGCCCATACCCGTATCAATACATGGTTTAGGCAAGGCGCGGCGTTCGCCAGGCGCGATTTGATCATATTGCATGAAAACCAAATTCCATATTTCTATAAAACGGTCTCCATCCTCATTGGCACTGCCCGGCGGCCCGCCTTCAATCTGCTCCCCATGGTCATAAAAAATTTCCGAACAGGGACCGCAAGGCCCTGTTTCCCCCATAGCCCAGAAATTATCAGATGTTCCAATGCGGATAATTCGATCTTC
>JARFRJ010000337.1 GCA_029287305.1 Hyphomonas sp.
GCGGATGACCGTGTGATTCTGCCGGACCCGACACCGGAAGCTGGGTATTTTTATCGCTCAGATCATATCTCCTTTGCCAAAAAGGGCGTCCCGATGCTGTATGCAGATGCGGGTATTGATAAGCTCGACGGGGGTGTAGAAGCGGGCACAGCCTTTTCTGATAGTTACCGCGTTGAGCGCTATCACCAACCCGCCGATGAATATCGCGCCGATTGGGACCTATCTGGTATGGTACAGGAAGTGCAGACATTTTTCATACTTGGCCTGAATATCGCCAATACAGAAAAATGGCCTGAATGGTATGAAGGCAATGAGTTCAAAGCCATTCGTGACGCCTCCTTGACAGAAGAGTAGAGCGTCTTCAAAACAAACAGGGCTGGTCTAGCGCCACTTTTTTGGATTTGCCAAGCGCATTCTGCATCTAGCAGGGGCAGCGCAACGGGCAGCGCAACGAGCAGTGCAATAACCAGCTTGTCCGGCCATCGCAACGGCCAGCTTGCCCGACAGCGTATACATCGCGGATAAGCGTTCTAATTGACTTGAAGGGGCCCTAAATTTGCTCTCCTATCAACATGGATTTCATGCCGGTAATCGCGCCGATGTTCTAAAACATGCCTGTCTACATGCAATTTTGACGGATTTAAGAAAAGACCCAGGACCTATTCTCTATGTCGAAACTCATGCCGGGCGTGGGCAATATGATTTAACCGGTCCGCAAGCGAACAAAACCGGCGAGGCGGAGGCTGGCGTCCTTAAACTGTTGCAGGGCAAAGCGCCCAAATCGCTCTCGCCCTGGCTTGATTTTGTTCGTCAAACCGGGCTAAAGGCCTATCCAGGCTCTCCCAAGCTCGCAGCAAGCCTACTGGCCTCTGAAGACCGCCTTGTTTTGTTTGAGAGACACCCTCAGGAATATCAGGCACTTGCTGCCAATATGGCGCAAGATACGCGCTGTCTTACAAAAGCGGAAGATGGTTATCGCGGCGCTTTAAAACTTGCGCCAAGGCGAGGTGAGCGCATCGTTCTTATGCTTGATCCGAGCTATGAAACGATCAAAGACCTTGAACATTTGATTAATTGGGTCCCTCGCGCCTTAAGACGCTGGCCCCGGGCGATAATCCTGATATGGCTTCCTTTGTTTCGGGATGGACGAGAAGTTGAATTCGGTGCATATCTATCTGAGTTGACAGAAGGGGTTATTATTGGTGCGCGCTGGCCAGTTCCCGACGATCAGGATACAGCTCTGGAAGGGTCTGCCATTATTGGTCTTGGCGTAGATGAGCAAACCGGCAAGACGCTTGTTCGTATTGCATCAAACTTGGAAAATTACTGGCAAACGGACCTCTGAGAAACGTTTTTTCAGAGGCTTAAATTACGTTTTATTAAGTCAGAAAATATGACGCTTATATTTTCATTTCCCACACCCCCCATAAAATATTTGGACGCTCTTGAAGTCTGTTCGCAATGATTTTTCGTAACGCTGCATCTTAGGGTTGCAAATTAACCATAATATTATAATGTACTCTAAAAATGGGGCGTGGCTTGTGAATAATCTTGTTAAGAATGAGTTGGACTTTCATTTCCAGACTCTGGAAGACAATATTGATTTTCTGGAGAAGTATCATGCATGGTCAAAAACCTATTTTTATGAGCGCGCCTCTAAAGAGAAAACACCCCAAGATGAAGCTTTTTACAAAACGGAAGTTCAAAGCTCTCTTGAAGATCTGAAAAACGCTTTAGAAGCCTTGAAATTATTGCACCCCTCAAAAGAAAGGCTGCGCATAATCAGACGCTGATACGTCCTTAGCAATTGCGCTTGGAGTATTC
>JARFRJ010000341.1 GCA_029287305.1 Hyphomonas sp.
CATCTGGGCAAAAGATGTGGACCGATTACATACGGTCTGGAAAGAGGGGCGTCAACTGTTTGCAGCGCAAAGCCGGAAAAGAAACATATTCAGAGCTTGGCCAAACCATATTCCCTCTCAAAATCTATATCTATAAGCTGGGGCTGAAAACGATGCGAAACTATTCAGGCTGACGCTTTGTGTATAGGCGCAGTGTTAGTGTTCAGCATAGCTCGTCTAAGCTGGCCCACATTGCACTGCCCCCGCTGCCTTTTGCGCTGCCCGTTGCGCTGCCCAAGCGCACAAGAATAATGACTTAAAGTCTCAAGGCGATTTCACGAGAATCGTAGGGGATTTAAAGCGCAATTCCACCCTGATCGGCCAAATCCTTATAGGATGTCTCCGGACGGGGCCCATAATGGCTAATCACTTCGGCTGCCGCAATATGGCCAAGGCGCGCGCAAATGCCGAGCGGTTTTGCCCGGGCAAGACCATATAGGAACCCGGCTGCATATTGGTCTCCGGCGCCTGTTGTATCAATCACTTGCGCGACGGGTTCAGCCTCGACATAAAGCGGGTCCTGACCAGCCTGAATAACCGCTGAGCCTTTTTCGCTGCGTGTGATCGCCGCGAGGGGGCTGTCTTTTTGGAGTTGAGCAATGGCCGCTTCAAAATCATCGGTTTCATACAGCGCCAAAAGCTCGACCTCATTGGCAAACAGAATATCGACATGATTGCGGATCAAATGCAGGAAGCTGGCTCTGTGTCGCTCGACACAAAATTGGTCTGACAGGGTCAAGGCCACTTTTCGCCCGGCGGCGGCGGCCAATTCGGAGGCATGCACAAAGGCGGTTTTGGCCGCTTCCCGATCAAATAGGTAGCCTTCCAGATAGAGAATGCCCGCCTGTCGGACCATGCTTTCATCAACATCGCTCGCTGAAAACAGGACGGACGCGCCAAGATAGGTATTCATGCTTCTGGCCCCATCCGGGGTCACGAAAATAATTGACCGCGCCGTAGCTGGACCGTCTGCCAAGGGCTCTGTCTCAAAACAAATACCCTGGGCGGCCATATCTTTGCGGAAAAAAGCGCCGAGGCGATCTTCTGAAACTTTCCCGATATAGCCAGTGTTGCCTCCAAAACTGGCTATACCGGCGACCGTATTGGCCGCAGAGCCGCCTGAATGCTCCGCGCCTTTCGCGGCCTGGGTCAATTGTTTTGCCCGGTCTTCCTCAATCAAGCTCATAGCATTGGGCTCAATCGACCATGCCTGAATAAAATCCGGCTCGACCGGGGCGATAACATCTACAATCGCATTTCCAAGGGCGACCACATCATAAACCGTTTCAGTCATGAATATTTCCTTATATGTTTATCTGGCGTATTGACTTTTGCCGATTGCCAGAGCCCAGCCATAGACGCAAGTCACAAAGGGATATAAAACTTCATTTATATGATTACAGGCTCATTTATGCGTATATTTTTACACAAATGACGATAAAATTTGAAAAGGAAGGTGTCATGAAATTTATCTATCTGGCCAGTCCCGTCACTCTGCCAGGCTCCCCCATACGGCGCACAGATGCCTTTGAGCATGACCATATGATGCAGGCTTTACAGGCAAGCGCGCCCAAAGGCGTCTCTTGGCAGGATGTGAGCTGGGATGATGCTGAGTTTGACTGGGCCGGGGCGCACGCCGCCATTATCGGCACGACTTGGGATTATTGGGACCGTAAAACCGAATTTCTCGAACAATTATCCAATATTTCCCGGAAGACAAAGCTTTATAATTCGATTGAGACCGTCAAATGGAATATCCATAAATCCTATCTCAAAACGCTGCAGGCTAGGGGCGCTTCGATCATTCCGACGGTCTGGCTGGACAAGGCAACACCTGACAGGTTGGAGGAGGCATTTAACACGCTGAACTGCCAGGAAATTGTCGCCAAAAGACAGGTCGGGGCCGGTGCAGACGGCCAATACCGCTTGCAGCGCGGGCAAACTCTGCCCCCCCTTCCGCACCCGATGATGGTGCAGCCCTTTCTGCCTGCAATTATAGAAGAAGGCGAGTTCAGCTTTATTTTCATTGACGGGGTGTTTTCCCACGCTCTGATCAAACAGGCCGCTATAGGGGATTATCGTATTCAATCGACCTATGGCGGATATAATACGGCGATAACACCCTCTGGGGATGATTTGCGCCAAGCCGAGGCAATTTTAAAGCTTCTCGAGGCGACGCCGCTTTATGCCCGGGTCGATATGATCCGTGGCACAGATGGCGCGCTTGTCCTTATGGAACTGGAATTGATTGAGCCCTTCTTATACCCGGAAGAAGGTCCAGATATCGCCAATAGGCTCACCCAGGCCCTCATCCGGCGCCTGCAGGCCTGAACTGTTCAAGAGGCTTTCTCCCAATCCTGAATGGTCAAATTATGCGCCTTGGCCAGATGGCGCAAGGGCGGGCTTGGATTAACCGCAATACCCTGATCGGCCCATAATAGGGACGGCATATCCGTATGATGGTCAGAATAGAAGTAAATCACCCCTTCAGGACGCTGATGATCAAAATAAGCCTTTATGCGGGACAATTTTTCCGCGCCATAGCAGTTTTCACCCTCAAGATCAGCCCTCAGGCGGTCTTGTCTATCCCAAGCCAGTTTTGTGCTGATCACACCCTCAAAAGACAGGGCGCGGGCCACCTCATCACAGATGAGGTCGACCGCCGCACTGGCGATAATCAACCTGTCTCCCGCTAGGCGGTGAGCCTCAATCCGTTCTAATGTGTGTCTGCGCAATCCGGTTGAAATTTCTAGCTCAATAAACTCTTTAGCGCGAGCGGCTAAATCAGCCCGGCTGCGACCCTTCAAAAGATAGTGGATAGAGGCGATCTTGACCGAGGCCCGGCTGGCC
>JARFRJ010000418.1 GCA_029287305.1 Hyphomonas sp.
ACCTGGTTCATATTGTCCGGATTGGACACAGCCCCAATGCTCGCCAGACAGCGATCCATGACCATACGCAATTCGCCGGACGCCAATTTGATCTGGGCATAGCCGCCATCGCGCCCGACAAGCTGGGCATAGGCCCCGGCTGACCGGATCATCTGCGCCCCTTTTTCAGGCTTCAGCTCAATATTATGGATAATCGTTCCAACGGGAATATTCTTCAGGGGCAATGTATTGCCCGGCTTGATATCCGCGCTGGCAGAAGAGATGACTTTATCTCCGACGGAGAGGCGCTGGGGTGCAATAATATAGGCCTGCTCACCATCTTCATAGGCGATTAAAGCGATGAATGCAGTACGGTTGGGGTCATATTCCAGACGCTCAACGGTGGCCGACATATCAAACTTATTGCGCTTGAAATCGATTTTGCGATATAGTCTCTTGGCCCCGCCGCCAATATGACGGGCGGTGACACGGCCACGATTATTACGTCCGCCAGATTTGGTCAAACCTTCGGTTAACTTCTTGAGTGGACGCCCCTTATGCAGGTGCGAACGATCCACCATGACCAATTGGCGGCGCCCCGGAGAGGTGGGATTAAACGTCTTAAGTGCCATATCTACCCCCTACAAACCTGTCGTAATGTCAACGGATTGACCTTCTTCCAAGGTCACAATGGCCTTTTTGAAGCCTGAACGCTGACCAAGCTTGCCGCGAAACCGCTTGGTTTTGCCTTTAACTTGTATCGTGTTCACCTTGGTCACCGTGACCTTGAAAAGCGCTTCGACCGCTTCCTTGATAGCCGGTTTAGCGGCCTCAAGCGGAACCTTGAAAATAACCTTATTATACTCTGACAGCAAAGTTGATTTCTCTGTAATCAGAGGCGACAAAATCGTGTCATAATGATGATTTTTAATCTCAGCCATGGTCTATACTCCATTCGCTGTGGTTTGCTTGGAGCCCTTGGAAAGGCGTGCCGCTAGTTTTTGATCGGATTTGGCCCGCGGCGGCTTTCCGGCCAACATCTCCGAGGCCTGGCCGAGCCAGTCCTGGCGCTCAGCTTTTTCGCCAGCGCCTAATTTCTCCAGAAGAGCGGCGCGATCCGCCTCCGACAGACCCACATAAGCGGTGAGTGTGGTTAGTTTTTCCGCCTTCAGCGCTTTGGCAATCTTCAGGCCAATGCCGTCAATCAGACGGATATCATCAACAATTGCGCTCGCTGGCGCATCTGTCTGGCCTTCATAACGGCGCTTAATGCCCGCAACAGCGTCCTTGGTCAGGACAAGCTGTTTGCGGCGCAGAATGTCATAGACATTAAGCCCCATCACGGGCAGCACATCAATATTCTTGATATTGCGCGCGGCCTTGGCGAGGTTGTCTTCGACAGAAACACCGCTGATAATCAGAGCATTTTCAAGCCCAAGCTTGGCCAGCTTATCCTGCAAGGATTTGGTCTTGGCCGTTTCCAGATGAGCATCGTCGAGAATTGTCAGCGAGCCCTCTTTTGTCTTGGCAGACAAGGCATGCGCCAGAGCCATCCTACGGATTTTCTTTGGAAGCCCATGCGCATGGCTGCGCACACGTGGCCCATGCGCGACCGCACCGCCCACAAAAATCGGCGCATTACGCGACCCGTGACGCGCGCCGCCAGAACCTTTCTGGCGTACGAATTTCTTGGTTGTGACGCTGACCTCGCCGCGAGACTGGGTTTTGTGCGTCCCGGCCTGACGCTTGGCCAATTGCCAACGCACCACCCGATGCAGAATATCAGAGCGGATATCCTGAACGCCAAAAATGGCGTCATCCAGCTCGGCTTTACCAGCGGCCTCACCCTCAAATGTGGTAACAGAAACTTCCATTATTCAGCGCCCCCCTCAGTGGCATCGCTCGCCTCGCCTGCGCTTTCAGGCTGAACCGCCTCAACAGCCGACTTACGGAAAGACCCGGCGACAGGTGCATCCGCATGCAACGCCTTTTTAACCGCGTCACGCACTTCCACCCAAGCGCCATCAAAGCCAGGAATACAGCCCTTAACCAGAATCAGCCCACGCTCGACATCTGTGCGTACAATTTCCAGATTCTGAACTGTGCGGCGTTCAGAGCCGTAATGCCCGGCCATTTTCTTGCCCTTGAAGACACGGC
>JARFRJ010000064.1 GCA_029287305.1 Hyphomonas sp.
GGCAGGGGGAGAATCCCTTGTACGCGGCTCTGTCGGAATTGCGCGTAAATTAGGTATGTCTGAACTGATTATTGGCCTAGCTTTGGTGGGGTTTGGCACCTCTATGCCGGAATTGGTGACCAGTCTTGAAGCGGTCAGCTCTGATGCGGTGGGCATGTCGGTTGGGAATGTCGCCGGATCGAACATCGCCAATATTCTGCTTGTCCTCGGCGTCACAGCTTTATTGTGTCCGATTTTCACAAATCCAAAAGCGCTGACGCGTGACTTCCTGTTTTTAAGCGCGGTCACCGTCCTGTTTTGTGTATTGGTCTATTATGACCAGTTTTCCCGGCCCATAGGGATTGGCCTGACAACCCTTCTGATCGTCTATATTGGTGGCTCTTTAATCCTTGATCGCAATCAGAGCCAGCCGGGCATTATGCATGCTGAAGAAGGTGAGCTGATTGAAACCCATGAACCGTTTGCGATGTCAGCTCTTTATGCTTTTGGGGGATTGGTCGGCGTGATCGCGGGCGCGAAACTTCTCGTCACAGGGGGCATAGATGTCGCGGCAAGTTTTGGCGTTTCTGAAACCCTGATCGGATTGACCGTAGTTGCTTTTGGCACCAGCCTGCCAGAACTGATCACAGCCAGCATATCTGCGCTGCGTGGTAAATCAGATGTCGCGCTGGGGACGATTTTGGGGTCGAATATTTTCAATATATTGGGAATTATAGGAATTACGGCTCTGGTCCATCCTTTCAGCCTGATCGAGGCGGGCGCAAGGGGAACGACACCGGATTATAGCAGCGGGGATGCGCTCATCGATGGGCAAAGTGTTCTCAGCACCGGGGCAACCCTGACCTGGACAGATATCTCAATGTTGGGCCTGTCTTTATTTTTCATTTTTATCTTCGCTATTTCAGGCAAACGTATTGCACGTTGGGAAGGTGGGCTTATGTTGGCCGTATATCTCATTTATATGGGGTTTTTGCTCGATATAGACTTATGGGTACTGTAAATCATGACAGATAAGACAAATCCTTATGCTGGTCTCGATAAGCTCGGGACGCAGTCTGAATTACCCGATACGCCCGTGGCAGATATTCTGGAACGTGTTGCCAATCCGCATCCCAATACGGTTTATATCCCTCGCTTTACCGCGCCGGAGTTTACCTCGCTCTGTCCGGTAACGGGACAACCGGATTTTGCCCATCTGGTGATTGATTATGCGCCAAAAGAATGGCTCGTCGAATCGAAGAGCCTGAAGCTTTATCTTGGGGCGTTTCGCAATCATGGCGCGTTTCATGAAGATTGCACCTTGACCATCGCCAAGACGCTGGTCGATATTTTAAGCCCGCACTGGCTGCGTATCGGGGGATACTGGTATCCGCGCGGCGGGATTCCAATCGATGTCTTTTGGCAGACAGGCACGCCGCCTGAAGGGGCTTGGTTGCCAGATATGGGCGTCGCCCCCTATCGCGGGCGCGGATAGAGGCATTTTTTGCGCATCGCTTTTTTACCTTTGCTGCCTTATTTTCACACATCTCCTGGTATTCTCTAAAGTTTTACCTCTGCTTTTGTGGCTTTTAGCTTCACATCCTAGCCAAGCGCATTATGGTGGCAGATTAAAATGAATTAAGGGATGAGAGATATGGAAGCCTTTTACGAGATTATTGATAATGTCACTGGATTTATCTGGGGAGGCTCCTGGGGGGAGGCGCAAGTTCTGCCCTTTGCGCCGCTGGCTGTAGTTCTGCTGGGCTCCGGCCTGTATTTCATGATCCGATTGGGTTTTCGTCCTTTAACGCGATTTGGGCCGGCTCTGGCTGAACTTTGGCAAGGACGCAAAGCCGATGATGACCCCAATACGATTACAGCCTGGCAAGCCTTGTCGACCGCGCTGTCCGGACAAGTTGGCACGGGTAATCTGGCTGGTGTCGCGACCGCGCTCACGCTGGGCGGCCCGGGCGCGATTTTCTGGATGTGGCTGACAGCCCTGTTCGGCATGGCGCTTGCCTTCTCGGAAAGCTCTTTGGCGGTGAAATATCGCGAGCGCGATGCGGATGGACGCATCAGCGGTGGACCGATGTATTACATCAAAAATGCCCTTGGCTCCAAGTGGGGCTGGCTGGCTGTCTTTTTCTGTATTGGGACTATTTTTTCCGCCACCGCCACAGGTGGCATGGTTCAGGCCAATTCGATCACGCAGACGATTGTGCGCAGCGGCGTTGAAGTTGGCGTCAATATCCCCAATTGGAGCATCGGCTTGATCTTGGCAGGTTTGACCTTTGCCGTGATCATTGGTGGCATTCGCTCGATTGGCCGTGTCGCGGGTAAAGTTGTGCCCTTCATGGCACTGTTCTATGTCGTCTGTGCTTTTATCGTTCTAATGTTCAATGTGACTGAAATTCCCGCTGCCCTAGCGCTGATCGTCCAATCGGCTTTCGGTCTAGAGCAGGCCGCCGGGGGACTAGCTGGCTATGGTATGGCGGCGGCGGTCCGTGCCGGTGTGGCGCGCGGGCTGTTTTCGAATGAAGCCGGGCAAGGCTCTGCGCCCATCGCGCATGCAGCGGCGCAAACCCGCAATCCGGTTGAGCAAGGTGAGATTGCGATGATTGGTGTGTTCATTGATACGCTGGTCATCTGTACGATGACGGCTTTGGTCATTTTGACGACAACAGGCGAATGGATTGCCGCAGATGGATCAACAACACAATATATCTGGCAAGCAGCAGACCTTGAAGCATCTGCGATTACCAATGCCGCCTATGAAGCCGCCTTTAATGGAGGCGGCTGGATTGTCACGATCTGTCTGACGCTGTTTGCGTTTACGACGATTATTGGCTGGTCCTATTATGCCGAAACCGCGATTAAATATCTGTTCGGATCGAGAGTCGTGACGCCTTTCCGCTATCTCTGGATTTTTGTTATCTTCGGCGGCGCCATGGCGCAGGTCGACTTTGTCTGGAAGCTGGGCGATCTGGCGAATGCCTCTATGGCCCTGCCGAATTTGATTGCGGTTATCGCCCTATCTAGTGTGGTCATTGCCATGCATCGCAAGAATGGCGATCCGGATACGGAAGACGGCAATTCGATCATGCTGGAAGGCGAAGGCGT
>JARFRJ010000032.1 GCA_029287305.1 Hyphomonas sp.
GGCGATCCGCTCGGCCTGCCGATCACGGCGACCAGTAATTATTACCTGCCCGGTGGGCCAGAGGCAGACTATACATACACACGCGAAGGCAATCCGAGCTGGAGCGCGGTTGAGGCACAGCTTGAAATTCTCGAAGGGGCCCCGGCGCTCGCCTTTCCCTCCGGCATGGCCGCGGTCAGCGCTGTCTTGCTCACGCAATTAAAGCCCGGCGAGCGTCTAGTTATGGCCAGTGATGGCTATTTCGGCGCGCGCGCCTTTGCTGAGGACTTCTTGAAACCTTTAGGCGTAGAGATCACCTATCATCCAACCAGGCATTTTCACGAGGTGGATATGACAGGCGCACAGCTTGTCTGGATTGAAACTCCGTCCAATCCAGGCCTCGATATTTGTGATATCAGGCAGGTTGCGACCAAAGCCCATGCGGGCGGCGCTAAGCTGGCCTTGGACAATACTACGGCCTGCGCCTTGCTTCAGCCCGGCTTGGATTTGGGCGCAGATATTGTGGTTGTCGCGGATACCAAAGTCATGAATGGACATGGCGACCTTCTGTTTGGTCATGTGGCCAGCCGCGATGAGGGCGTGATGAGCAGGCTGCATCACTGGCGCGGCCTATCGGGCAGCATCCCTTCTGCGCATGATGCCGTGCTCTTGCATCGCGGCCTTGATACATTGGAGCTGCGCCTTGCGCGCATGTGTGATACCGCCGAGATGATGGCGGCGAAATTAGCCGAGCATCCTAAAATACAGAATCTGCGCTATCCGGGTTTGCCGCAGGACCCCGCCCATGAATTGGCTAAACGACAAATGCACCGCTTTGGCTATCTGATTGGCTTTGAACTGGCCGATGCCGAAACCGCAGACAAATTCCTCAATTCCTGCACAGGGCTCGTCAATGCCACCAGCTTTGGCAGTGTACATAGTTCTGCTGAGCGCCGCGCCCGCTGGGGCGAGGATATCGCGCCTGGATTTATTCGCCTGTCTATTGGCTGCGAACCCGCCAGCGCGCTCTGGCAGAGTTTCGAAACAGCCCTTGACGCGCTGTGAGCCCAAGCCTTTTTTCATGCAGCCCGAGGCGCAGCGGAAGGCTATACGCCTGTCTGCAAGTGAAGTGATGCCCCGCAAATACATGGCCCATATCCTATCTTACCATTTTCGTATGCGTCTTACTCTCAATATATTAGGTGGGTTAGTACACGGCGGCGAATGGTGAGACGCGATTTGGGTCCATGTATTTTTAAGCTTCCAGCATTCCCACACCCCTCTATAGGGGCAGATCGTCTAAGGCATACGCGTGACGGTGACACCTTGTTGAGCCAGCATCGCCTGAACACTGTCATCGCCGGCCAGATGTGCCGCACCGACAGCCATCAAAAATGTTCCCGCCTCATCTTCCATCAGGGCGATAATTTGCTCGGTCCAGTTTTTATTGCGATTGGTAAGGAGCATTTCAGTCAAGAACTCTGATCCAAAAGCCTCCTCGCTCGCCATAATAGCCGCAATCCCCTCAACATCCCCTTTTGCCCAAGCCGCGACAATCGTATCCAGCATATCCGGCTCTTCGCTAATCTGCCGCGCGGTTTGAACAAGCAGGGCAATTTCATCCGCCTCCGGCACGGTTGCAAACATCTCAATCTGCTCCAGAGCCGTCTCCAGATAGCGCATCTCGATATTCAGGGCTGAGGCCTCAGCCATCAGCGTCATTTCAACGCCCAATTCACCAGAATAGCCAAGCTTTTGACTAAATAATTCGGTCAGAGAGATCGCGGCAAACCAGGGTT
>JARFRJ010000098.1 GCA_029287305.1 Hyphomonas sp.
ATTCGAGAAAGACGAAAGCTTTTTTTATATCAAAATGTTTAATTGGGTGGATTATCCACAGTTTCTTCTGATGTATCGGGCAGAGGGGGCGCAATTTGATCAGGGTCCAGCGTGCTCGGCGGGGCAATGACATCATCAGAAACGCCCTCTGGACGCTCAGCTGCGTCTTCAAGTGAATTGTCTATCGCATCAATACCCAAAAGACCTGGCGCTTCACCGCCGGTCTCTTCCAGCGTACGCTCGACAGCCGAACGTTCATCCAATCCACGATTGGCCAGCGTTGTCAGGCTGAGACTGGTCAGGAAGAAGAGGCCACCAAAAATCATCGTCACCCTGACGAGGGCCCCGGCGACACTGCGTCCGGTCATCAGACCGCCGCCACCGCCGCCGCCGCCAATCCCAAGGGCACCGCCCTCCGACTTTTGCAGCATGATGACAATCGTCATGATGATACAGGCGAGAATGTGAGCAGCAAGGATGACATTTTGCATAGCGTATAGACTTTTTAAAATTCAAACACGTCGCATAATCTTTTTAAGCCTTTAGGCCAACCCCAAAGTGTGGTTTTTATGCGGCTTCAGCATATATGGCGAGAAAATCACGGGCCTTCAAGCTTGCGCCGCCAATCAAACCGCCATTAATATCCTCAAGGCCAAGAATGTCAGCGGCATTGTCGGGTTTCATCGACCCGCCATAAAGCAAAGGAATATGCGCGCCGCGCTGGCCATATTGCGCGCTTAGGGCAGCGCGAATTCCGGCATGCATGTCCTGAATCTCGAAGAGCGTCGGGGTCAACCCCGTGCCAATGGCCCAGATCGGTTCATAGGCAATAATAAAGGGGGCATCAGGCGCCATCTGCGGCAAAGAGGCGGCCAATTGCGACAGCACAACTGTATTGGCTTTACCGGCCTGGCGGTCCTTCAAGCTTTCCCCGATACAGATAATTGGGATGAGCCCGGCGGTAAAAGCCGCCTTGGCTTTGCGGGCGATGAGGGGATCGGTCTCAAAATGGTCTTGGCGGCGTTCGGAATGGCCGATAATGACATGGCTGGCCCCTGCCTCATGCAGCATGCTGGCCGATATATCGCCCGTATGGGCGCCTTTTTCGGCCTCATGACAATCTTGGGCACCAATTTTAAGGGACGATCCGGCGCAGCGGGCGACACAGTCCGTCAGCCAGATGACCGGGGGGCATATGAGGGCTTCAACAGTCTCCGTTGTGGCCGTATCAAGGCCGCGAACAATCTGGTCGATTTCTTCCAGGCTTGACTTTGTGCCATTCATTTTCCAATTACCGGCGATCAAAGTCTGCATAGAATACACTCCTGTCTTGCATCTCATTGCTGGCGCGCGTAGCAAGACATGCAATGTCACTCAAGTCAACTTAAGGAAACTGCCATGCTTGGCCTAATGCGAAAACTGACAAGGAATAAACTGACCGGCGGACTGTTGCTCGGCATTGTTATTCTCAGCATGGCTGTTTGGGGGGTTGAAAATATTTTCGCGGGTAATTTCGGCAGTAGCCTTTATCAGGCGGGCGAACGCACCATGGATGAGCGCCAGCTTAATCAGCGTTTTGAGAATTATCTCACCAATGTACGCCGCGAACAGCCGGGTAATGCGATGACACGCCAGCAAGCGGTCGAACAGGGCATTCTGGATCAGATTTTCAATTTTGAGCGTAGCCGCTTGCTGCAATTGGGCTATGCGCGCCAGACGGGTGCGGATGCGAGCGTCGATGCGGTCGCCTCTGAAGTGACCGCCATGGAGGCTTTTATCAACCCGGTTACCGATGAGTTTGATCCCCAGCAATATCGCTCCCGCCTAGCGACGATCGATATCGGCCCGGCTGAATTTGAACAGGATGTACAAGATAATCTAACCCTAGATTATTTGACCAATGCGGCAGTGGCTGCAATTGCACCGCCTGCCGCCCTGGCCCGTATTCAGGCGATTTACGAAAATGAAAGCCGGGATATATCTTGGTTTATTCTGGATAAATCCGCCTTGCCCGCTCCTGAGGCACCGACAGAAGAAGATATTGCCGCCTATTATGAGGGCCATGAATCGCTTTTTCGAGAGGCTGAAAGACGAAGTTTGAGTTTTTTGACCCTGTCCGCCGAGGCTTTGCTGGATAGAGAGGCCGTCGCAGAAGAGGATATTATCGCGCTTTATGAGGCCACGCGCACAAGCCGTCTGGCCACCCCGGATCAGCGCACATTTCTGCAAGCTGTTTATGGAAGCGAAGAGGATGCTTTGAACGCGTTTGGTGTTCTCTCTGTTGGCGGCGAGATTGA
>JARFRJ010000200.1 GCA_029287305.1 Hyphomonas sp.
GTAGATAGCGGGCTGTCCTGATAGGGTGTGGGCGCAGACAGTCGGCCAGAATTAATGAAAGGCCGGGCAAAGTCATATTTGCTCGCCAGCTCCAGAATGGCATTGCGGCAAGCCAAGGACGCCCGGTTTTTTGGGGTAATAAAATCTGTTGCCCGGGTGGAGTGCAGAATGTTTTCATCCGCCGCTTGAACTCGCTCATGATTATAGCTTTCAATCAGGCTCTGACCTGCTTTGCCGTGCAAGACGCGGTCGAGCTTCCAAGCGAGATTATCGGCATCGGCCAGTCCACCATTGGCGCCTCTCGCTCCAAAGGGGGAGACCAGATGCGCACTATCGCCAAGAAAGACGACAGGGCCATGCACAAAGCGGTCCATCCGGCGACACTGGAAGGTGTAGACCGATACCCATTCTTTCTCATAGGCGGTTTCAGCACCCAGCATGCCTTTTATCAGCGGGTCGAAATAGTCTGGTCGCATCACGGCGTCGCGATCGATATGGCGGCCAAGCTGGAAGTCAAGTCGCCAGATATCATCGGGCTGCTTATGCAAGAGCGCTGTACCGCCTGGACAAAAAGGCGGATCGAACCAGAACCAGCGTTCAGAAGGCCGCATCGACGCCTGCTTGCCGGCAAATCGAATATCGACAATAAGGAAATTATCTTCAAAGACACGGCCTTCAAAATTGAGCCCCATGGCCTGCCTTAGCGAGGATTTATGACCATCACAGGCAAGGACATAATCAGCTTTTATGAGATAATCGCCCGTTGGCGTTTGAATATCTAGGTGCGCCTCACCCGCCTTGGTCTGGATATGCTGCACCTTATGTCCCCAGCGAATATCCACCGTATCTATCGCCTCCAGGGCGTTAATGAGAATCTCCTCGACATAATATTGTTGAATATTGAGGAAGGCGGGGTTTTTCTGATCCTTGTTCGGGGAAAGATCAAAGCTGTATATCGCCTTGGGGTTTTCCTTCCAGAAGAGCTTTCCGGTATTCCATTGTACGCCCTTATCACGGATCAGTTGACCAATGCCGAGCCGATCAAAATAATCAAGAGACTGTTTGGCAAAGCAGATAGCTTTACTGCCATGGGGGATAAAATCAAATGCGGTGAGCAATGTGATGTGATGCCCTTTACGAGCCAGATCAAGGGCGAGCGCAAGTCCGACAGGACCAGAGCCAATAATGACAAATGTGAGCGTTTCTGGACCGATCAGATGCGCTGGAAGGGCGGCGGGGGCCTTGTCTTTATAGCGTCTAAGGGTCAGTTTTGTCATGCTGGTTTGCTCATGATTAAGGGCGGCTCTGATCTATCCCTGTAGCAACGCCCAGACCTCTCTGTCGCGCTCCATGGTCCAGATTTTTGGCCAATCAATCCCGTCATATTCATCCCATAAACGCTGCACATTAAACGGCAGACAATGCTCAAAAATGGGCCATTGTCCGAATTTGGGAGAGAGGGCAGCATGGGTCCGTTCAAAGGCCTCTTTCAGATGTCCGTTTGCATCGTGCACCGCTTTGACATGTGTCTGCATCACGGTCAGAAACTCGCGGGTTTGTTCTATGGCAGCGTTGACCGCTGTCTGACCCTTGGCAACAGCGCCGCGCCCTCCAATCAGATTCTCGGCATTGAACTGCTTGACCCGGTCCAATGTGCCGCTCGACCAGTCCATATGAAAAGCATCGCCCGTATAGAGCGCTGCTTCGGCTTCAACCAAATCCCCGGCAAAGAGCGTGCGCGAGCCGGGATGCCAGACAACAATATCACCAGCTGTATGTCCGCGCCCGCAAAACTGCAGGTCAACATGTCCGCGATTGCCACCCAGCTCGATCTGCATTGCATCGCTAAAGGTAAGGGTCGGGTGGGTCAGGCCGGGTATGTCTTCAGGCTTTTTAAACAGGCGAGGCATACGGCCAAATTCGCTCTCCCAATCCTGTTTGCCGCGCTCCTCAATGAGGGTTTTCGTAGCAGCGGAACTGATAATATTTTCCGCCTCAAAGGCAGATGCGCCGAGCACTCTGACGGCGTGATAATGGGTTAAAATGAGATATTTGACAGGCTTGTCAGTATGCTGACGGAGCTGGGTGAGCCAGTCGCGGGCGGCCTGAGGCGTGGCGCGCGCTTCAATGGCGATGATAAAATCCTCACCCTCAATCGCCCCGACATTCGGGTCCCCTTCGGCGGTGAGCGCATAGACGCCTTCCGTCAGAATTTCCAAGGTCTCCTGTTTTTCGGTCAGGTCATGTGAAGAAGCAAACGGTTTGGCCATAATATGATCCTTAAAGGCGCTTTGAGGTTAATGGGAGGCGGTTTCCTCCACACCATATCCGGTCTCTGCACGGAAATATTGTGCGGCAAAGGCAGCTTTTTCTTTCTTGGCTGTGGCAGATTTATCCAGAATGGAGAAAAGAATGATGGAGATAAAACCAAGCGGCAGGGTGATGAAAGTCGGGTAGATATAAGGGAAGAGTGCAGTTTCAAACCCAAGGATCTTGACCCAGACAGAATCGCTGAGCACAATAAGAACAAAACAAACGGCCAGCGTTATACTGCCTCCATAGACATAGCCTTTGGACGTTGTCCCCTGCCAATACATTGAGAGAATCAGAATGGGGAAATTAATGCTGGCCGCAATAGCCAAGGCAATCGCGGTCACGACTGCAATATTTTGTGTTTCGAATAATACGCCAAGAATAAGAGCAATAATCCCGATACCGCCTGCTGCGATACGTGTGGTGAGCAGGCTTCCGCTCCCTTCTTTGGGGGCTTTGGGACGGAAAATACTGTAAAGGTCATGCGAAATTGCCGCCGATCCGGCGAGCGTCAAACCGGCAACAACGGCCAGTATGGTTGCAAAGGTAACCGCAGACATATAGCCGAGCAGGATATTACCACCAACCGCCTGGGCGACGTGTAAGGCAATCATATTGCTGTTTCCAACAACTGTGCCGCTCTCATCGATAAAGCGCGGATCCCCCCAAATTATAGCGACGGCACCAAATCCAAGAATGAGGATCACAATATAGAATATTGCCATGATGACAGCGGCAATACTGACCGAATTGCGCGCCGCTGAGGCGTCTTTTACGGTAAAAAATCGCATTAGAATATGAGGCAGGCCCATAATTCCGAAACACATGGTTAATCCAACAGTGATGGCCTGAAACAAATCATTTTTCAGCCATAAGCCGGGCTGCAGATAGGCTCCCTTATGTGGGCTTATCTCAGCACTTTTTGCCAGCATGGCAGAAAAGTCAAAGTCGAACTGGGCCAGCATAAGGATCACAATCAGTATCCCGCCGGAAAGAAGCAGACCAGCCTTGATGATCTGCACCCATGTTGTAGCAATCATGCCGCCAAAAATCACATAACACATCATCAGAGCCGTAACCAAGCTCACCGCGAATAAGTAATCAATACCAAACAGAAGTTCAATCAGCTTGCCCGCACCGACCATTTGGCCGATCAGATAAAATATCACCACAAAGAGTGAGGCAATTGCGGAGAGAATACGCACCGACCGGTCCTGCAGTCGATACGTGATGACATCCACTAGGGTAAAACGGCCCAGATTACGGAAACGTTCTGCGATCAGCATCATCATTATCGGCCAGCTAACAACCACGCCGAGGGAAAGAATATAAGGGTCATATCCATGAAGATACATCAGACCTGTTATCCCCAGCAGGGTAGCCGCGGACATGAAATCCCCGGCAATTGCCATGCCGTTTTGCCAGGCGGATATACCGCCCCCAGCAACATAAAAGGACTTTCTATCTTTGATACGTTTGGCAGCAAACCAAGTAATGACGAGGGTTAAAAAGACAAAAGCCAGAAAGGTCACAATCGCGGTTATATTCAGATCGCTCGGGTCTGGTGTCGTTTGCGCGTGCGCAGGGCGCGGTGCATTTATAAGAAATATAATGCCTGAAAAGGCCATGCAACGCAGAACTATAAGCAGTTTAAGGGGCATTTTCAGCTTTCATCCAATTTTATAGGAAGGGTTGAGAGGACATCTGTGCGCAGTGGATCAATCTTCCGATTGGCATACCAAGTATAAAAGACCGCACAGATGACGGATAAAATGAGAAGAAAAACAGAATAATAAATCGCTAGATTAAGCACGGCGTCAGGCTGTATTTTCAAAATGGCAATATCAGACCATATGGACAGGAGAAGCAGGTTTCCCAAAAAAACCAGCAATAAAAGGCTTGTCAGAAGGTAGACAATTATTCTGCGCTGGCGCGTCAGGCGTATAAAAGCTGGCGACAGGATCAAGCTTTGGGGGGTTAAATCGGGATCACTCATAATTTTTACTTCTGGTTAAATCTTATACATTTCAACAGTAAATACATGTCGCGGCAGGCAGGCATATAAATCAATGCTATGCCCAGAAATATTTTATGCAGATTTTATCTGATAACGCGAAAAAAATCTGACCATGCGCCAAAAACTAAGCGCATGGTCAATAAGTTGGGACAAAGGGCTAAAAAGCCCTCTGACTAGAAGCTCCAGGTGATCGAAGCCCCATAGGTACGTGGTTCACCCAAGGTTCCGATCTGGCCAGGCCCGATGACATAGACATGTGAATAATACCGGTCATCGGTGAGGTTTTTACCCCAAATCTGGAATTGCCAATTCTGGTTTTCCGGTATCCAGGTGATGTTCGCATCAAAGAGGTTATATTCATCTTCAATCGTATCATCATTCACGAAATCGGCCCGTTTGGAGGCAGAATAACGATAATCTGCACTCCACTGGAGATCGCCCATCCCATCGCCAAGAGAATGTTCATAGACAACACTCAGAGAGGTTTTATGCTCGGGCGCACGGTTCAAAGGCTGCGTAAACAGGAAGTCTTCTCCCGGGTCCACAGTAAAGAAATCGCGAAAATTAATCTCGGATTCAGTATCCAGGAAGGCATAGGTTGCACTCAGGGTAAGGCCTTCCACAGGTATCCAGGTTAGCTCCCCTTCAAACCCAAGAACTTCAGCATCCCCGGCATTGATTGTACTGAAAAAGCCAAATGAGGCTGGATCAACTGTAAAGCCATCTGGAGCAGAGGCGTCGGCGATGAGACTCGGGCCAAAGCGCTGAAGCTGCAATCCTGAATAGTCAAGATAAAACCCGGCCAGATTAAGCCGCATCGTATCATCGAAGAATTGCCCTTTGAGACCCACTTCAAAACTATTGGCTTCTTCCGGATCAATTTGGATTTCCAATGCTTTTGCAGCATTTGGGGGAGCGGCCCCAAATCCACCCGCCTTATAGCCTTTGGAATAGCTGGCATACATAAGAACATCTTCCGTGGCCTGCCAGTTCAGACTGATTTTGGGGGACACATCTGTGAAACTTGCATCATCATCAATACCGTCGCCTGTGTTAACATTGCCGAAATTCTCATTGATTATTGTGCCGGGAAGTCCGGTTGTCGGATCCGTTCCAGATGCAAAACCGGAGGAAGAGATTTCTTTGCTATCATGGGTGATGCGCAAGCCGCCGCTTATGGAAAACTGTTCATTGATAGACCAGTTACCATGGACAAAGCCGGCAATACTATTTGTCGTATTCACCTGACGATAACCGCCGACGCCATCTTGCGTGTCGCCAGCAGGCGTAATTGCAAGGCGGTCATCCACACCGCTTCCAAAGAAATTTACGAAGCGGAAAAATTCAGCTCGGTCGGTTTCTTCCCGCAAATAGAAGACCCCAAACAGCACATCAATATCCTCAGTGAGGTCCTGCGCATAGCGAAACTCTTGGGTGAACGCTTTGGTGCGATCGACAATATCATCTATCAAATTGGCCTGCGGGATACCGACGGAGTCCATTTCCCAATCAGCCTTGGTTTTATAATAGGCTGTGACAGAGGTAAACTCGCCGCCATTGGAAAGTTCATGCTGCGCTTTAAGACTATAGATTTCAGAAATACGCTTGGAAAAACCGTCTTGCGGATTGACCGAAATCATATCTTCTTTAGACCCACCAGCGCCTTCAAAGAAACGATATACACCAGCCGTCGGCAAAGGCATGCGCGCAATATCTGATGTGTCTTCTTCCTGTGTCGAGGCGGTAAAGGTCACTTCTGTGTCTGGCGTTGCCATCCATAGCAGCTGCCCTCTGGCGCTGATCGAGTTTTGATCTTTCAGGTCATTACCCGTCAATATATTCGTGACATAACCATCACGTTTGCGCACATTTACGGATGTTTTGAACGCCAGATTGTCCATAATTGGACCAGTAACATAAGCCCCAAAATTACGCTGGCGATAATCACCAAGATTAACGCGAACGCGGCCTTCAAACTCTTCCAAATTTGGTTTTTTGGACGCGATATTTATAGCGCCGCCAATTGCATTACGCCCAAACTGGGTCCCTTGAGGCCCCCTTAGGACTTCAATCCGCTCGACATCGAAAAAGTCAAACGCCGCATTTGAGACGCGGCCAAAATACACATCATCCAAGAAAACAGCGACAGAGTTTTCTGTGCCGGCACCATCATCATTAGACGATATGCCTCGCAATGAGAAAATCGCCTGACCGGCATTGAAGGGCGAAAAGCTAAAGCCCGGAATACGGCTCGACAAATCCAGTGGATTTGAAATATCAGCACGTTCAATCGTTTCGGCAGAGACGGCTGTAACAGCAATCGGAACCTTTTGCAGTTCATTTTCAGTCCGTTCGGCTGTGACAATGACAGGCTGCAAGGTTCTTCTACTGCTCTCGTCCTCTTCTTGGGCGAAGGCTATGTCTGGCGAAATCAAGGCCAAACCCGCCAACATGGCGCAGGATGATAATAATTTTTTCATTTTCGCACTCCTTTCATTTCAGATATGTGCATAGTGTTATCTTTTATCTTTTATAGTTTGGATGGGTGCATGGGCACTTGCCGAAACCTCTCTTACCCTTTTGCGGTTTGATAAATTTAGTGTCTCATGGTGGATATCGGTCATTGTAATAAGGCCTCCGATCCTGAGAGCCCGGCTTCTTCAATGGCGCGTGCGATTGAAAGAAGGCTGTTATCTGCCTCAAAAGGAGCATCAATTTCGATGCCAATAGGCAGTCCATCCTGCGATTTTCCGATGGGCAAAGATATGCCGGGAAGTCCGGCATTACTGGCCGGGTCGGTGTTTTGAATATAAGTAGAAAATGTGTCTTTCAGCTCACCGTTCACAGTGACCCCCTCTGATATGCCGTCAATATTTCGGGCTGTGATCGGTGAGGTCGGAAAGATCAACCCATGCAAATCATGGGTTTCAAAACATGTCTTATAAGCGTCCTGTAAAGCCGGGCGCAGCTTTGTCATAGCAGTCTGATAATCCTCTTTAGAAATAGCCCCGCCTAAAGCACTTCCAATAATCTCTTTCACATCAGGACTTTTGATTGTCTCATGGACGGCTTGCGCCTCAACTCCGATATTATAAGTTTTCAGATATTCGGGCAGCGCCCGCGCGGTCTCAAAAAGAACAATTGGAAAGCTGACACGGGCGTTCATGTTGATAATTTTCTCAACATCGACCTCAATTAGTGTCACCCCGGCTTTACCAAGATGATCCAGATAGCTTTTACACAGAGAGTTAACTTCCGCGTCCAGACCGTCAAAAAAATGCGTTTTAGGAACGCCTAATCGCAGATTTTTAAGGTCAAATTGAGGTAAATTATGCGGTTTTGACGTCACAATTTGATCCAGTTGGATGATTTGGGAAACACTTTGTGCGATAAAACCGATCGTATCGCGGGTCGGGGAGATGAGGGTCATTCCGTCTTGTGAATAGCGTCCTATACTTGGCCTGAACCCGACGGTCCCTGTTAAAGCTGCGGGCAAGCGAACAGAGCCCCCCGTATCGGTTCCAATTGCTACATCCACAAGATTGGCAGCGACCGCCGCAGCCGAGCCCCCACTGCTGCCACCGGGGGTTTTTGTTTCATCGACAGGGTTGCGTACAGGGCCAAAAGCAAAATTATTGCTGGTAATCCCATAGGCGAGTTCATGCATGCCGGTCTTGCCGATGATGACGCCGCCAGCCTCTTCGAGAGCCGTGACAATCTTTGCAGATGTCTGCGGTATAAAATCTTTCAGCGCGGGCGTCCCGGCTGTATTGGGCATGCCCGCAACATGGACATTATCCTTAACGCCAATCACCAGCCCTTTTATACGGTAGTCTGTCTGATCATCTAGGTCCAGTTTACGGGCCCGTTCCAGAGCGTTTTTCTCATCTAGATACATAAACGCATTAAGGGACTTTTTTGCGTTTATATGATCCAAGCGTGCTTGAATTTGAGACGCTACAGAGCCAGCCATTTACGTAAACTTTCCGTGTCGCTGAGGTGAAATATAAAATAAGTACTTTTTATATTTCGCTTTAAGGTACATATACTTATGAATTATTCCAGATTGATTTAACCATTTAACATATATGCACTCTACATGAAAATGGTATTATTGAAATATATTTAATTGAACTGGAAACACAAAAATTCAGCTGTGATTTTTCTGCAACACTTTTTGGCGGGCTAAAGCGTTAAGAGAATCCCAAAAGAACCGTAAACGCTTTAAAGGACGCGATATGCCGCCAAATTTTAATCCGTAATGTCCCGATGCAGCGCTGGCTGAGGCGTCTGACGAGATTTTTTTCTACAGGCAGCCAGGAAACGCTTATTGTCTGCGGCGGTTCAGCCAATAAGGGGTGAGTCTAAATTTTCAGACTAAAGCCCGGATCGTTGTATCGGCGGCATAAAGGGCCAATTGTTCCCGGCTAAGGCCGGGGCCCGGCTTATACCAAGTATGCATCCAGTTGATCATGCCGAAGAAGAGCATGATTTGAACACGCAATCTTTTTTGATCCGGATTATTAGGGTGAATGGCCTGCCGTAAAAGCTCAGAGGCGAAATCGATCAATAAGCGCTGTTCTTTAACGATTTCCTTATGTTGCGGGGCGGGTAAATTATCAAGCTCATAGAGTAGAACTTTTTGACTATCGGCGGCGCCCGCATACCGCTTCAGAAGTTTTTTCGAAAAAGCTTCGAATCTTTTGTTTGCTTCAATATCTTCATAAAGAGCGGGGTTAATGGTTGTTAAAAGGTCCATCATATGAGCTTCCATCACCGCAAAGAGAATATCCTCCTTTGAGGGGTGATAATGAAAGATCACAGATTTTGAGATATCACATGCGGTCGCAATTTTGGAGACAGAGGCTTGCGCAAAGCCATGTTTGGCAAAAAGATGCGCGGCAGCTTTCGTAATCGCTTTACGTTTCTCTGCATAATCTGCCGCTTGCGTTCTGGCCATGCTTTCGTCTCCTTGAAAGACACGAACTGTGCCTTTGAAGCTTTTGGTTATGAGCCTGTTATACGTCGCTCATTTCACTCTACGATCCGTGATAATCCGGATATCAAATCCAAGCTTATAACACCCTCAGCTCTGGCGCTTGTTCGCCGACTAGAGCGGCCTTTATCAGGGCTATGTATCGCTTGATTCGGCGGTGACCAAAGTCACAAGACCCCGGGCAAATCTACCAATATCCTTGCCGGCTGCCATATTCTGTTCTGATCTCATGGCGGTCTGGAACGTCTCTTTTGTTTCATAGGCCATTTCAACAATCATGAAATAGGCTGGCTCGCCGCCCATTGGGGAGCCGGTGACACGATTGACTGTACATGATTTCAAGCCTGGAATGGCGTGTACAATCGGCATATGTACCGTCTCATAATGGTCTAGGAAAGCTTGGACATTATCAGGCTTCTTATACAG
>JARFRJ010000101.1 GCA_029287305.1 Hyphomonas sp.
CATTTTAGCTCGGACACGCTCTAAAGCTTTGGCCGTGTCGTTCTTTGCTCAATGCGCTTTTCATGCGTGCCTTGCACAAGACGCTGAACGAAAATGCCCGGAGTGTGGATAAAATTTGGGTCCAGCGCCCCGGTTGGGACAATTTCTTCGACTTCAGCAATGGTAATCCGCCCGGCACTGGCCATAATCGGATTGAAATTCTGCGCCGTCGCGCGATAGATCAGATTACCCTCTGTATCCCCCTTCCAAGCTTTGACCAAAGCAATATCGGCGGTGAGGCCTGTTTCCAGAATATAGGTCGCATCGGCAAAGGTTTTATGTTCCTTGCCCTCGGCAATCAAAGTGCCGACACCGGTCTTGGTATAAAAGCCCGGAATACCGGCCCCGCCAGCCCGGCAACGTTCCGCTAGCGTGCCTTGCGGATTAAATTCCAGTTCCAGCTCACCGGCAAGGTATTGGCGCTCAAACTCTTTATTTTCGCCCACATAAGAGGAAATCATTTTGCGGATTTGCCGGGTTGCTAATAATTGCCCCAAACCAAAGCCATCCACACCTGCATTATTGGAAATCACGGTCAGGTCTTTCACCCCCGCGCGCACCAGGGCGGCAATCGATAATTCCGGAATACCGCACAGACCGAACCCGCCAGCCATCAAGGTCATCCCATCAAATAAGAGCCCATCCAAAGCTAGGTCTGCCGTATCATATATTTTATTCGCCATGTCTTTTATCGCTCCATGCTCATGAGAGGGAAGGGGGAAACTAAAAAGTACCGGCCCAGACCGGGTCACCTCACCCTGCTAGGCCCGTTAAACTATCCCATTAAACTATACTCTTTTTGAGGCTTAGCTGTTTAAAACCTCTTTCAGGAAATCATCGCACGCCGCCCAAGCGCGACGGGTTGCGCTGGCATCATAAAAAGTACCGGAGGATTTGTCCTGCGCCTCTGGATGGGTGAAGGCATGCAATGTATGGCCATAGGCGTGAAGCTGCCAATCAGCCTCAGCCGCTGTCATCTCCTTGGCAAAGGAGAGCACATCATCC
>JARFRJ010000342.1 GCA_029287305.1 Hyphomonas sp.
AGGCCAAGGCGGTTCTCTTCGCGGCTCTGGCTAACGTCATTATTCCCCCGGATCTGGTGCCAGATATCATTGCCGGGCTTGGCTTTACCGATGATGCCACAGTCTGGGCCGCCACACTTGGTATTGACAGCGCGCATATCCAACCAAGGCACCGGCGCGCCGCCCGCCGACTGCTGGGCCTGAAAGCGAAAAAAGACGCTCTGAAAACCCCTTCAGACTAAGCTTCACGGCTGGGGCGTTTAAAGCCTGCCTGATCAGGCTTTGGCAGATTTTGAAGCACGTTTACGCTCATGCGGGTCCAAATGTACTTTGCGCAAGCGAATGCTGAGCGGGGTCACCTCGACAAGTTCATCATCCTGAATATAGGCAAGGGATTTTTCCAATGTCATTTGTAAAGGCGGGGTCAAGCGAACAGCCTCATCTGTGCCGGATGCGCGGACATTCGTTAGTTTTTTACCCTTTAGGACATTCACTTCCAGATCATTGTCGCGCGTATGTTCGCCAATAATCATACCCCCATACACTTTATCACCCGGATGGATCATCATTGGGCCGCGATCTTCCAGATTCCATAAGGCAAAGGCCACCGCCTCCCCCTTATCCATGGCGATAAGAACGCCTGTATGGCGGCCTTGAATCCTGCCTTTATGGGGAACATAGTCATGGAATATACGGTTCATGATCGCCGTACCGCGCGTATCTGAAAGCAGTTCCCCCTGATAGCCAATTAACCCCCGTGTGGGCGCATGGAGCACGAGGCGTGTCCGCCCGACACCGGACGGTTTCATCTCTAATAAATCAGCTTTGCGCTCTGACAGTTTCTGAACAATAATGCCGCTATGTTCATCATCAACATCAATAACAACTTCCTCAACAGGTTCCAGTGTCTTGCCTGCTTCATCTGTTTTCAGAACCACTTGCGGGCGCGAGACACCAAGCTCGAAGCCTTCTCGGCGCATCGTCTCAATCAGAACCGCTAATTGCAATTCACCGCGACCGGAGACAATAAACGCCTCCTCATTTTCTACCCGCGCCACTTTCAGCGCGACATTCCCCTCAGCTTCTTTTTGTAACCTGCTCCAAATCAGACGAGAGGTAACTTTTTTACCCTCTGTTCCGGCCAAGGGCGAATCATTCACCCGGAACGTCATCGACAAAGTCGGCGGATCAATCGGTTGGGCTTCCAAAGGCACATTGACACTTGGGTCGCATAAAGTGTCTGCAACGGTTGCCTTGCTCATGCCCGCAAGGGAAACAATGTCGCCTGCCGCTGCTTCTTCAATCGGGCGGCGCTCTAGGCCCCGAAAAGCCAGAACTTTCGAAATACGCCCCTGCTCAATCAACTGGCCATCGCGGTTGATCGCTTTAAAAGATTGATTGGCCTTGACCGAACCGGACGTAATTCGACCCGTCAGAATACGGCCAAGAAAATTATCCGACGAGATTGTCGTCGCCAGAAAGCGAAAGGGGCCCTCTTCGGTTTCAGGGGGCGCAACATGTTTGATGACAAGGTCAAAAAGCTCACTCATATCTTCTGTCGGTGTTTCATATTGCGCGGACATCCAACCGATCTTGGCAGCGCCATAAAGAATAGGAAAATCCAATTGCTCATCTGTTGCGCCTAAATCGGCAAACAGGTCAAAAACCTCATTCACCACAGCATCCGGTCGGCGTTCGGGCTTATCAATCTTATTAATAGCCACAATCGGCTTCAGGCCTGCTTTTAAAGCCTTGCCGACAACAAATTTTGTTTGCGGCATTGGGCCTTCTGCCGCATCAACGAGAACAATCGCCCCGTCCACCATGCCTAATATGCGTTCAACCTCGCCCCCAAAATCGGCATGACCTGGCGTATCAACAATATTAATACGTGTGTTTTTCCATAAGACAGAGGTGGTTTTAGCCAAAATCGTAATGCCACGCTCGCGCTCCAGATCATTGGAATCCATCATGCGCTCTGTCACAGCTTCATTTTCCCGGAACAGGCCCGATTGTTTCAGCAGGCAATCGACAAGTGTTGTTTTTCCATGATCCACATGGGCAATGATAGCAATATTACGTAAGGCGATAGGGTCAGTCATAGGTGCGCTTTCAAGATGAGTTCATAAGGGCGGGCGCATAAAGTGTTCAAAAATGAAATTAATCTTTTTAATTTTATTAAAATTATCGCATCGAGTAAAACCGAATACTAAGGCCGCCTTGATATTACACCCTCATGTAACGAGTAATTACAAGGTGTCTATATGTTTCAACTAAAAATCAAAAAATCCTTTGCCAAATTTTCAAAGGATTGTTCAGGGGCAACCGCTATCATTTATGCTTTGTGCCTGTTTCCAATTCTGGGTATTGCCGGTTTTGCTATTGATGCCAGCCGTTTGCAAAGTGCTAAAGCAACCACCGCAGCGGCCATGGATGCGGCGGTTATGGCGACAGTCCAAGAAAAAATACTGCAAAAATCTCTTGGCAAGAATATGAAAGACAGTGAGCTGAAGACATATGCAACAGAATTTCTAAAACTGGGCCTGGCCAATCTGCATACAGATGTAGACTGTAGCAATGTCCAGGTAAAAACCAATGCGGGCTCCAATAAGATAAAACTGTCTGCAGATTGCGGTTTGCCGACAACTTTGGGTGCTATTCTTGGTGTTGATAAATTTGAATATACGAATGCAGCCGCAGCTGAGCAGAGCTTTGCCGGCTTAGAATTATCAATGGTGCTCGACTACAGTAAATCCATGGATAATAATAATAAAATTGAAGATTTGAAAGTTGCAGCGAAAGACGCACTCGACATTTTATTGGCTAATAACACCAATAAGAAAACAAGAGTTGGATTGGTGCCTTATAGCCGGGGTGTGAATGTGGGGGTCTCCAGATATAGCGAGATGACCGGAGAGTCTCTGGATACAGATGACACTGCCTGCGTGACTGAGCGAGATGATCTGTTCAAAGCATTTACCGATGACCCAGCGACCCTCGGTAAGTTTACGAGCAAGGTCAATAATTGTCCAAACAATGATAACCCAATCATTCCTCTGACGGATGACCTTAACGAACTCAAAGCAGCGATTGATAAAGCTGTGCCAAACGGCGGTACAGCCGGACATATAGGAGCCGCTTGGGGCTGGTATCTTTTGGCTGAGCCATGGCAGACACATTGGACTGGCGACAGTCAGCCGCAAGACTATGATAAACCCAGTCTTATCAAAGCCGTAATTATTATGACGGATGGGCAATTTAAGGATGCGGATTTTGAGGCTGACCTAGGACGTTCTCACGAGCAGGCTCTAAAGATATGCGAAAACATGCGCTATAAAGGGGTCATCGTCTATACGGTTGGTTTTGATATTGATGTGGATGACAAACTTTATCCTGGTGAAGCCGTTACTACGGGTGACGTTTTGATAGATTGCGCCGGAGATCCATCGCGGTTTTTCAATGCAGCTGATGCCAATGAACTCACAGCAGCTTATCAGACAATTGCAAGCCGTCTGACACAACTTCGTCTGTCGGAATAAATTTACTATATCCCATCTTTGAAACGGGCAGGCTTTAGGGTCTGCC
>JARFRJ010000396.1 GCA_029287305.1 Hyphomonas sp.
ATATAGTCCTGTGACCAGCAATATGATGATTAAAACTCCAAAAGAGAAAGATTTCAAACTCATAACGCAGCTCCAGACAGAATCAGATCGGGCAGGCGAACCCCTGTCCAAGCCGGAGCGTTCCAACTGGGCGCTTCTGTCCGTATGGCTGCCCGCAAGCGCGAAGAGCGCGCGCGTCGATTGTCCTGAGTCTCAGCATGGCTGACCGCCACAGCCTTGCGCTGGATGAGCTCAAAACTTGGCTCTGGGCCTGCCTCGCGCGCCGGGGCATGGCGTGACCCACCTGTATTTCGCGCAGAGCGTTCAGCCAGAAAGCGTTTAACAATGCGGTCTTCCAAAGAGTGGAAACTGACGATGATCAACCGCCCCCCTGCCTTTAAAATCCGTTCAGCAGCGCTAAGCGCCCGGCCAAGCTCGCCCAATTCATCATTGATATAGAGCCGCAAAGCCTGAAATGTCCGCGTCGCGGGATGGCGTTTCGCGCCGCGCCGTGGGCCTGTCACCCTCTCAATCAGAGCGGCCAGATCAAGCGTCTGGGTAAAGGGTTGGTCCACGCGTCGCTCGACAATGGCCCGCGCGATCCGGCGAGAGGCTTTTTCCTCACCCAAATGATAGAAAATATTAGCCAAATCCTTTTCTGCGGCAGTATTGACAATATCCGCCGCGCTCGGACCTGAAGCCTCCATCCGCATATCCAGCGGGCCCTGCCTCTGAAAGGACAAGCCGCGCATTGCCTCATCCAATTGATAGGAAGACACGCCAAGGTCGAGTATGACGCCATCAAGTCTATCAAAGCCAACCGCTTTGACAGCCGTGTCCAAATCTCCAAACCGCCCCTCCAAGGGCAGCAAACGCGGCTCTTCACGGGCATGCGCTCTGGCGCGCTTAAGCGCATCCGGATCACGATCCATGCCGATCACCTGGCAAGGAGCGGCAGACAATATGGCGCGGCTATACCCGCCGCCGCCATAGGTGGCATCGAGATAAACTTCATTTGCACGCGGCTCCAAGGCTGCGATGACCTCATCCAGCATGACGGGAATATGACCGCTCATCGATCTGTCCCCGCCGTTTTAGAGGTTTGCGTATCCAACACACCTTCTGACAAAGCAGCTTGAAAAGGGGCTTCCAATTGGGCCCGACTTTCAGCTGCTTTGGAAACCATCTCCGCATCATATTCGGAAAATCGAGCCGGATTCCAAATCCGAAACCGATCAAAAGCACCGGAGAAGACGAGCCGATCCGTTATGCCTGCCGCTTTTAGATGTGGCTCAGGCAGTTTGATACGGCCTGGATCATCCATTTTCAATTCTGCGCTGCGGCCAAAGATCGAATGCGCTATCGCTTCACGCGCCGGATCATGCGGGCTCATCCGGGCTAAAATCTGACGATAATCCTGCATCAGCTGGTCACCGCCCGCCTCAAGGCAATAACGTCCATCAAAAGCAGGCCAGATATAGACACGATTGGTCCCACCAAGCGCAGCGCGAAACGGAGCCGGCACCGAGACGCGCCCTTTTGTATCAATCACACCTTCAAATGTTGAGAGAAACAAAACCCCATACCTTTATGCTACACCCGGAATATTATGGGCATATCATAAGAGATCATGGGTTTCTATAGGACCTGTCTCTTATACACATCTCCGAGCCCAC
>JARFRJ010000469.1 GCA_029287305.1 Hyphomonas sp.
GAGGCCGGATGTACCCCGCCCGCCAATTCTATCATTGGGGATTATTATCCGGCCAAACATCGGGCGACCGCGCTCGGCATCTACTCCATGGGGGTCACTTTAGGGGCCGTGATGGCTTATTTGTTTGCCGGACCCATTGCGGACATGAAAGGCGAAGATTTCGGCGCTTGGCTAAACATAATAGGTGTTGGCGGCCTTTTTTCAGCCCTCGACTGGAGCCAGATAGAGGGTTGGCGCATTGCCTTTGTGGTGATCGGCGTACCGGGCGTGCTGATCGCGCTGATCCTGATGATGACGGTTAAGGAACCGCCGCGCGGCTATTCGGACCCGCCGGGCAGCGAAAAGCTGAAAAAAGCCTCGACGCAAGATACCTTAAAAGAGCTGACAGGCAAGCCGACCTTCTGGTGGGCGGCGATGGGCGCTGCGCTTGTCGCCTTTGTCGGCTATGGCCTGTTTACCTTTCAAACCCCCTTTCTCGTGCGCGAGCATGGATTGAGTGTGCGCGATGCCTCCCTTTATTTTGGGGCCCCTCTGGCGGCCATTGCCGCGCTTGGCACTTTCCTCGGCGGCTATATTACGGACAGGCTGGCCGGGCGATATCCCACCGCCATTGCATTGGTTCCAGCGGCGGGCCTTTTAATCAGCGTGCCGTTTTATATCAGCGCGTTTTATGCCAGCGATTTAAGGCTTGCCTTTGGCTTATGGGCCGTAGCCGGGCTTTGCCATTATGCCTATCTTGGCGGGCAATATAATATCGGTCAGGGCGTCGTCTCAGCCCGATCTCGAGCCACAGCGATTGCGATCCTACTGATTATTGTCTCAATTATCGGCAATGGTATCGGGCCGCAATTTGTTGGCCTGATGAGTGATGTGTTCACCAATATGCAATTTGCAGATATGGAGGGGTTGAGCCGCTCTGTCTGCCTGTCCGGTGAGGTTACGCCCGATCAAAGCGCCTTGTGCAGTCAGGCCCGATCAACAGGCCTGAAACAGGCAATATCGCTGACCATACTCTGGTTTATTATTGCAGCCGGCTGTTACATTGTCGCCTCGCGAACCCTGAAGGCGGATTTTGTCGCCAAACTGGACTAACAGGTGCTTTATTTCTGATCTCACTTTCAAAACCCCCCCATCACCCTCACTTGATGCCACTCAAGGCTATGGCTCGCCGGGCTATCGGGCCTATGTTCTATTTGACCTCATTGTCGTCTACACCTTCAATTTCATTGACCGGACATTGGTCAGTGTACTTGG
>JARFRJ010000510.1 GCA_029287305.1 Hyphomonas sp.
GCATTATGACCAAATTATTTAGCTTATCTGACCAATATTATTGGCTAAATATATTAATTAGTAAAGGCAAAATATGATCAAAAAGTATTTATTGTTATAAAAACAGCGTATTAAGAATTTTTATCGGACTTGGCACGCTTCTTGAAGTGTATAGGGTGAGCGCAGCAATTCTGTTGCGTTGGTTTAAGGAGACAAAAATGGACTATAGAGAAAACACAGGCCGTCCACATAAAACACAAGACGGACTTTCACGCTTTGGCAAATGGCTGGCAAGCCGCCCAAGCGAGAGCTGGGCTTTCTTTTTCGCAGGTATCATTATCGCCGGCATTCTGTTTTAGCGCTCCGCTTCTTCCTCCCCCCAATTATCAACTTCATATAAAGGATATTTAAAATGGGTCTTTTTTCCCGCTTTGGTGATATTATAAATTCAAACCTCAATGCTATGCTCGACAGTGCCGAAAATCCTGAAAAGATTGCACGTCTGATGATCCAGGAAATGGAAGACACGCTGGTTGAAGTGCGCACAGATGCCGCCCGTGCCATGGCCGATAAAAAGGAAATGGAACGTGAGATCGCGCATTACACATCGGTGCGTAATGACTGGGCCAGCAAGGCAGAACTTGCCATTGATAAGGGCCGTGAAGATCTTGCCCGCGGCGCTTTGATTGCTAAGCAGAAGGCTCAAAAGGAAATTGAATCGCGCGCCCTAGCCGTAGATGCCGCAGATGAGGCGTTTTCCAAACGCTCTGAGGATTTGGTCAAATTACAAGCCAAGCTTGATGAGGCGAAAGCCAAGCATCGGGCGCTGATGATGCGCCGTGAAGCGGCTGAGCAGCGTATTCGCGTCCGCACCCAAACCTATGATAGCCGCGTTGATGATGCTCTGGCCCGTTATGCATCGGTTGAAAACAAGGTCGATGAGATGGAAACCTATGCCGATTTGATCAAAGGACGCGAACCAAGCTTGGAAGCTGAATTTGCTGCTTTGGAACGCGATGAAAGCATTGAAGCCGAGCTACAGGCTTTGAAGCAAAAGCGCACACCGCCGCCAGTCGTATCCCAGAGCCCTGCCGCTGAAACCGCTAAAACAGAGGCTTAATCATGGATGAGGGGATCATAGCGGCGATCGCTATTGTCAGCATCGTCAGCCTGTTCATCGTGATGCCATGGATATTTTTCCATCACATCACACTCTGGCGCAATCAGAAGACCTTAAAACCGGATGAGGAAAAAATTATGGAGGATTTATGGCATGCCGCAAAGCGTATGGAGCGTCGGATTGAAGCGCTCGAACGCCTATCAGATCATGACCATCGCTCTGGCCCCTCATCATATTCACAAGACCAAGACTATAGGAGAAAAACATAATGCCTCGACCTGATTACAACATGTCATCGCCCAATCCAAAACGGTTCTATCGCTCACGCCGGGACCGGGTCCTGGCCGGGGTTTGCGCGGGCCTTGCCGAACGTTTCGGCTGGGATGCCACGCTGGTTCGGATTGCCGCAATTATTCTATTTTTTATTGGTGGCGGCGGACCGATTTTGATCGGCTATATTATCGCCTGGATTATCGTGCCGAAAGCACCGCTCTTTGAACGCTCTTTAAGCCGAGAGGAAGATGAGTTCTGGCGTAATGTCTCGGACCGGCCCAATGTCACCTTTGGAAACCTGAAATATACTTTCATGGATTTGGAGCAGAGATTGCAAGGCCTGGAACGCAATGTGACCGACAGTGAATGGCGATTGCGCAAAGAGTTTAAAGATTTGGAACGTGGCTAGCTGCCAATCTCAAACTTCAAAGGTGAATTGCCATGACTGTCATACCTTTCCACCCTCACCTTAATCACTCGGCTGTCGCTGACGCCCCCAATATAAGGAGATCTGTAAAAATGAGACCTTACTCTGCTCAAACAACCCATAAAAGACATCTCTTTCTGGCGGTTTTTGTTATTATCAGCATGATCAGTGCAGCCGGATGGCTTGCCTTTAATGGCGGCTTCTCAATGCAGGCTGCAGGGGTGGAGATTACGCTGGATGCCTCCCCCTCCCGGGGCTTGCAAGTGTCTTTTGTATCGGCCTGACCTGTCCGAAAAACTCTGCAAATACTTTACACAAGCCCCGCGGATACGTGGGGCTTTGTTTGTGAGAGGGATCAAACATATAGAGAGTTTTTAACACGTCTGCAGGCCCCTGCCGCATGGTATGGCTTGACAAAGATACCAAGCTGACGCCAACACGCTTTCCATGATTATTGCGGTTGATGGAACGCTGGCCTCAGGCAAGGGCACGATAGCGCGGGCTTTGGCGGCGCATTACAATTTGCCTTATATGGATACAGGACGCCTTTACCGGTCCTGCGCCTGGGCGGCTTTGCAGGCAGGGGTTTGCCTGGACAATGTGTCCGCCCTTGTCGAGCTTGCCTATAGTATGACGCCGGAAGCCTATGATGAGGCGGATTTACGAACTGAGGCGGTTGGCGATGCCGCTTCAAAACTGGCTGTCCTCTCAGAGCTTCGCGCGGCACTGGTCAAGCGCCAGCGGGATTTTGCAACCCAGCCCGGCGGGGCGATATTGGATGGACGCGATATTGGCACCGTGATTTGCCCGGACGCGGATGTGAAGCTGTGGATTGACGCCGATATTGAGGTGCGCGCGCGTCGCCGCGCGGCCGATTATGCCGGGGCCGGACAGACTGTTTCTGAAAGCGATATGATCGCAAAGCTGAAAGCGCGAGATGACAGAGACAAGGCGCGCGCCACCGCGCCCATGAAAAAGTCTGAAAATGCGGTGTTGATTGATACGAGTAAACTGTCTATAGACGAGGCCGTGGAACGGGCCAGAGGTATCATTGATGCGTCACAGGCCCAGAAAGACAGCTCTCTCTAGCCTTATATAAAGGGGCTAAAACCAAAAGAGGCTGCCACACATTGTTAATTTTAACCGATCCGGCACGTGCGCCGGCACCTGGGAAAGTCCGTGGCAAAGGCCGCAGGCTCACTCGGATAGTTTTATGGAACCCTAAATGTCACTTGAAAGTATGAACCCCAGTACAGATGATTTTGCCGCTCTTTTCGAGGGCAGCGCAGCGTCTGAAACCATGATTGAAGGCCGGGTCATCCCGGCCACGGTTGTCGCCATTGAAAGCGATACCGTTATTGTAGATGTTGGCCTTAAGACAGAGGGGCGCATCCCTTTAAAAGAATTTTTCCTTGATGAAAATGAGCCGGATGTCGGCAAGATTGTTGAGGTTTATCTGGAGCGAATTGAAAATGCGCTCGGTGATGCTGTACTGTCCCGGGAAAAGGCGCGCCGCGAGGAAAGCTGGATGCGTCTTGAAGACATGCACAATAAGGAAGAGCCGGTTCAGGGCGCGATTGTCGGGCGTGTAAAAGGTGGATTTACGGTTGATCTTGGCGGGGTCAATGCCTTCCTTCCAGGGTCACAGGTTGATATTCGACCTGTTCGCGATATCGGTCCGTTGATGGGGGAAAAACAACCCTTTGCGGTTCTGAAAATGGATCGGGCGCGCGGTAATGTGGTTGTTTCACGCCGGGCTGTCCTAGAAGAGAGCCGCGCAGAACAACGCGCAGCGATTGTCGACAATATGTCCGAAGGCAGTATTCGCGAAGGCATTGTCAAGAATATCACCGATTATGGGGCGTTTGTGGATTTGGGCGGCATTGATGGTTTGCTGCACGTCACCGATATGAGCTGGAAGCGTATTGTACACCCCAGCCAGATCATTGAAGTCGGGCAAACCGTCAAGGTTCAGGTGATTAAAATTAACCCTGAAACCCAGCGTATTTCGCTTGGTATGAAACAGCTTCAGCAGGACCCATGGGAAACGGTGACCTCTCGCTATATGATCGGCACACGTTTGCAGGGCCAGATTACCAATATTACCGATTATGGCGCCTTTGTTGAATTGGAAGATGGTGTTGAAGGTCTGATCCATGTCTCTGAAATGAGCTGGACAAAGAAAAATGTTCATCCTGGAAAAATCGTTTCAACCTCTCAAACGGTTGAAGTGGAAGTGCTGGATATTGACACCGAAAAGCGGCGTATCTCTCTTGGTCTGAAACAGACCACGGATAATCCTTGGGATGCTTTCTTGATGGATCACCCTGTGGGTTCTGAAATTGAAGGCGAAGTGCGCGGCATCACCGAGTTTGGTCTGTTTGTTGGCCTAGGGCCAGATCTGGACGGCATGGTTCATATTAATGATCTGGATTGGAACACCTCTGGTGAAGAGGCGATCCAAGCTTTCACCAAGGGCGATATGGTTAAAGCCAAAGTACTGGATGTGGATCGTGAGAAAGAGCGGATTTCGCTTGGCATCAAGCAGCTTGGTGAAGACCCTCTGGCCGGTCCAAAAGAGAAAAAGAGCGGAGGTCTGGCGCGCAATTCAGTTGTCACCTGCCAAGTTGTCGAAACTGCCTCAGGCGGCATTGAAGTTGAATTTGGTGATCCAGCCATGCGCAGCTTTATCCGTCGCTCTGACCTGTCACGAGATCGGTCTGAACAGCGCCCAGAGCGTTTTTCTGTCGGGGATAAGATAGATGCAATGATCACCAATATTGATCGTTCAACTCGCCGGGTTACCCTGTCTGTTAAGGCTTTGGAGATTACACAAGAGAAAGAAGCTGTGGCGCAATATGGGTCTGCCGATAGCGGGGCGTCTTTAGGTGATATTCTGGGCGCTGCGCTCGGCAATATGAGCTCTGAAGCCGATACGACAGAGGAAAGTACAGAGGAAAGTGCCGATATCGCCTCAGCTGACGCGCCTATTGCGGATGCACCAGCCGATGCGCCTTCTCAAACTCTTGATGCACGCGGTCGGTTGGAGGCTCCTCAAGGTGAGGGCGATGATCTGAAAAACCTGACAGGCGTTGGTCCGGCCATGGCTGAAAAATTTAGCCAGGCGGGTATCTTCCATTTTTGGCAAATCGCGGCCTTGACTGCCGATCAGATATCCGAACTTGAAGGTGAAATTGGTGCCAGTGGAAAGTTTGAGAAATCAGACTGGCAAGATCAAGCCCGCCAATTGGCTGAATAGACTTATATTTTATCAGGACGGGCCGCTTTTGCTCTCTATTAGCGGCCCGCCCACTTTTTTTAATTTTATTTAA
>JARFRJ010000512.1 GCA_029287305.1 Hyphomonas sp.
GCATCAATGGCTTTAATGCCCGTCATAACCGGCTCATGCACAGATTTACGCGGCAAGATACCCGGTGCTTTCACATCCACCCTTTGGCGGGATGCAACATCTGTAAGAGGGCCTTTGCCATCAATCACATCACCCAGCGGATTAACCACGCGTCCGAGCAGGCCTTTACCTACTGGAGCCGAAACAATCTCTGACAGGCGCTTGACCGTATTACCTTCTCTGATGCCGCGGTCATCGCCGAAGATCACCACCCCAACATTATCTGTTTCGAGGTTCAAAGCCATGCCGCGCACGCCGCCCTCAAATTCAACCATTTCCCCGGCCTCAACCTGATCAAGGCCATAGACGCGGGCAATTCCGTCACCAACCGACAGAACCTGGCCGATATCTGAAACTTCAGCGTCAACGCCAAAATTCTCAATCTGTTTTTTTAAAACATCAGAAATTTCTGCTGCTCGAATATCCATGAGCCTCAAACTCCTTTTATGACGTTGTTTAGTCGTTCCAATTTAGCTTTCAGACTGGCATCCACAAGTTTAGAGCCAATGCGCAGCTGAAGGCCGCCTATGAGATCGGGATCGACCTCTTTGATTAAATTTATCTTCTGTGTATCGCAGCCAAGTGAGGTGGCCACAAGCTGTATAAGTCGTTTTTCCTGCGCCTTGTCCAAGGCATCGGGCGTACGCACAAGGGCCGTTTGGATGCCTTTATGGTCCGCGTAAAGTACGTCAAAGGCTGCCGCTATAGAGATCAGATCTTTAGCCCGTCCATTTTCAGAGACGACGCCCAGAAAACGTCTTATTAAATCAGGCGCATCAGCTTTTCGGGCAATCTCTTGGAGCACTTTGGATTTGTCCTCGCGCATATAAAGCGGCGATGTGACAAGTTCGCGCAAGGCCTCTTGTTTGCCAATAAGCTCTGCAAAGGATGTGAGCGCTGTATGAATATCTTCTAGGTTTCCCGCCGACTCAGCGATGGCAAAAAGAGAATACGCATATCGCCTAGCCGCTTCTGAAGGAGAGGAGGTGGTCGTAGTCAAGTCAGAATATCCATGGATCGCGGCCCGAAAGCCATTGTGTCAAAACAATTCAGAGCGCTCTAACACCCAAATTCAATGATGACAACATGCCAAGGGGGATAACAGCGCGACCGAATAGCGCGGGGGTATATTATTTTGGATTTAGCGCCGTTTTCTTACATAAAACTGTACGGGTCTATATCAATGGCAATGCGTGTGGATGCGGGCGGCTTTATGCCAGATATCCATTTGGCCATATAGTCAGACAGATTGATATCGCGGCGCGACTGGATCAGAAATCGCCGGCGAAAACGTCCGCGCAAGACCGATAAGGGCGGCGCGGCAGGACCATAAATCTCAAGACCCTCACACAGAGGGGCTGCCGCGCGAATCGTCTTGCAGAAAGTTTCAAGGCCTGCCTCATCCGGGCCGGAGATAATCAAAGCCGCCAATCGACCGAAAGGGGGCATGCCGACGGCAGCGCGATTATCCCGTTCAATCTGCATAAAACCATCCCGATCACCGAGCTTAAGCGCCTGCATGGCTGGATTATCCGGCGTATAGGTCTGGATAATTGCCTCGCCAGGCCGGTCGGCACGTCCGGCACGTCCCGCCACTTGCAAGAGTAGCTGATAGGTCCGTTCTCCCGCCCGCAAATCGCCGCCTTGCATGGCCGTATCGGCATCGACGACACCCACTAGGGTCAGTTTTGGAAAATTATGCCCTTTGGCGACGATTTGTGTGCCGATCAGAATATCAATCTCCCCGGCGGCCATAGCCTCAATGAGGCTGGTGACGTTGTCGCGGCCTGTTGCTGTATCAGAGGAGAAAATCTCTATTCTGGCGTCGGGAAAGATTTGCCGGACTTCCTCTGCAACCCGTTCAACACCGGGGCCAATCCCGACGAGGCTATGCGCCGCCTGGCAATGTGGGCAGGCGGTCGGTTTGGGAATGGAATAGCCGGTGACATGACAGATCAGCCGTCCCGTATAACGATGTTCGGTCAGCCAGCTTTGCGTGCCCGGTGTTTTTAATCGCTCCCCGCAGGCTTTGCAGATTACCAGAGGGGCATAGCCGCGGCGGTTTAGAAAGAGCAGACTTTGCTCGCCGTCTTCATAGCGCGTCCGCATGGCCCGGATTAAAGGCGGGGATAAGGCCTGGCCCTGCTCCGGCGGTGTGCGGGTCAGATCAACAAGATGTATCTCGGGCAAGCGGGCGCGCCCCGGACGGTTTGACAGTTTCAGCCATTGATAGCGCTGGGCCTCAGCATTGACGAGGCTTTCCAGAGCTGGTGTCGCAGACGCCAGAACAACAAGGCCGCCTTCCTGTTTGGCACGCATCACAGCTAAATCGCGGGCGTGATAAATCACCCCCTCGCCCTGTTTATAGGATGTATCATGCTCTTCATCGACAATAATGAGTTTCAGCCTCTGAAACGGCAGGAAAAGCGCCGAGCGTGCGCCGATGACAATTCGCGCTCTGCCATTGGCCACTTCGCGCCAGGCGCGCCGACGCTGTTTTTCTGACAGACCAGAATGCCAGGCCGCAGGCTCTGCACCAA
>JARFRJ010000003.1 GCA_029287305.1 Hyphomonas sp.
CGCGATAATGTCTGACACATTATCCGCCATCATAAAGTCGCGGCGCTGCTCAAAAATTTCCTTACGTTGATTATTGATCACATCATCATATTTGAGGACGTTTTTGCGAATTTCGAAATTGCGCTGTTCAATCTTGCCTTGTGAGGTCTGCAAGGCCCGCGTCATCCAGGGATGGGTGATGCCTTCATCTTCTTTAATCCCAAGCCGTTTCATTACCGTCTGCATACGATCAGCAGCAAAAACGCGCATCAGATCATCCTCGGTCGAGATGAAGAATTTTGACCTACCCGGATCGCCCTGACGTCCGGTTCGCCCGCGCAATTGATTGTCAATCCGCCGGCTCTCATGACGCTCTGTGCCGAGAACATAGAGCCCGCCAGCGTTTAGAGCTTCCTGTTTTTTAGCCTCAACCGTCTCCTTGATCTGGGCGCTTAGGCTTGCCATCTCCGCATCTGTTAAGGCGCGGCCCCGCTTTTCGACCTGCTCTGCGACCGAGCGCTCAAGGATCATGTCATAATTGCCGCCGAGCTGGATATCGGTTCCGCGGCCTGCCATATTGGTAGCGACGGTGATATTGCCGGGCACACCCGCCAAGGCAATAATACTGGCTTCCTGTTCGTGATGACGGGCATTCAGGACCTGATGGGGCACCTGCGCCTCTTTCAAAAGTTCTGAGACAAGCTCGGATTTTTCAATCGAGGCTGTCCCGAGCAAAACCGGCTGGCCGCGCTCCATACAGTCTTTAACCTCTTCAATAATGGCCGCATATTTATCCTTGGCATAACGATAGACGACATCATCATCATCAATGCGCAGGATCGGCTTATTGGTCGGCAAGTCAATAACTTCAAGCTTGTAGATATCATCAAATTCAGACGCTTCGGTCAGTGCCGTGCCGGTCATGCCGGCCAGTTTGTCATAGAAGCGGAAATAATTCTGATAGGTGATCGAGGCGAGCGTCTGGTTTTCCGGCTTGATATCAACCTTTTCCTTCGCTTCAATCGCCTGATGCAGCCCATCAGAGAGGCGGCGGCCTTCCATCATTCGGCCCGTAAATTCATCAATCAGCATGACCTGACCATCCCGGACAATATAATCCTTGTCGCAGACATACATTTTGTGCGCCCGCAAGGCCTGATTGGCATGATGGACGAGAGAGACATTGCTCGGTTCCCATAAGGACCCCTCCAAAAGACCCGTCTCAAGAAGCAATTGCTCTATCTTTTCTGTCCCTTCTTCGGTGTAGATACAGGAGCGCTGTTTTTCATCCAGCTCAAAATCCTCATCTTCAAGATTGGGAATGATCGCATCGACGGCCCGATAGAGATCAGAGCGGTCATCGGTCGGCCCGGAAATAATCAGCGGTGTGCGCGCTTCATCAATGAGAATAGAATCGACCTCGTCAATAATCGCATAGGCATGGCCGCGCTGGGCCATTTGCTCGAGAGAATATTTCATATTATCGCGCAGATAATCAAAGCCGAACTCATTATTCGTGCCATAGGTGATATCGCAATTATAGGCGGCTTTGCGCTCGGCATCATTAATGCCATGGATAATTGTGCCCGTTGTCATGCCGAGAAAGCTGTAGAGCTTGCCCATCCATTCCGCATCCCGCTTGGCCAGATAATCATTGACGGTGACCAGATGGACGCCCTTGCCTTCGAGCGCATTGAGGTAGACCGCCAAAGTTGCCACCAGTGTTTTGCCTTCACCGGTGCGCATTTCGGCGATATTCCCCTCATGAAGAACTATGCCGCCCATAAGCTGAACATCAAAATGGCGCATCTCTAGGGCGCGCACCCCGGCTTCGCGCACAACCGCGAAAGCTTCCTCCAGCAAATCATCCAAACTCTCACCCGCTTCCAACCGGGCCCGGAATTGCAGCGTTTTGGCGCGTAAATCTGGATCAGAGAGCTTTTGCATAGCAGGCTCAAGCGCATTAATCCTGTCAATGCGTTTACGAAGCGGTTTCAGTTTACGGTCATTTGAGGAGCCAAAGACTTTTTGCAGGAGAGAGGGCATTTAAAAAACCATTATGGTGCGCAGAGCGTTGCGATGTGTCATACGCAATGTGATCGGCGCAATGTGATCGGGAAAGGCTAGAACGTGTCTATACAAGTTGACAGAAAAAACATCAAACTGGATGTGTTGAGACCTGTTATGATTTAAGAATGCAATCACGCGGTGTCAATCCGCTCAGGCTTATCAAAATCAAGGATCCCTCATGTCTGAATTTTCTGCTGCCACTCTTAAGATGAAATGGGCTATATTTGTCAGCGTCCTGGGTCTCTGCCTGACGGGCTGCGACACAGCCATATCGGATAAAAACACACAGACTATTTATATTGAGGCTGAAATTGCCGCATGGGTCAATGATCAGCCGATATATACAGGGGATTTGGCGGCGGCGGCCATCGCGCAGGATATTCTCGCCCCCGGTGAGGATTTCACCCGTGCACATCCTGACTATGCCACCTTGCTGGCCAATCTGATTGATCAAAGCCTGCTTGCCCAGGAAGCGGAAAAAAGAGCGCTCGACAAGCAGAAAAAGGCCCGCCACCGTTTACGCATAGCTCGTCAGGATATGTTGCAAACCCTCATGATAGAGCATTTGGTCGAAACTCGCATCACGCAAGAGGTGATTGCGGATATGTATGCCGAACAGGTCCGGCTGCAACAAATAGATGATGAGGTGGAAATCCGCCAGCTCACGGTTACCGATGAGGCAAAAATCCGCGATATTAAGGCCGCCATCGATAAAGGCGCAGAATTTGCCACATTGGCGATGAGTTTTTCCATTGAGGCGAGCAGCGCAAAGGGGGGGGATATTGGCTATATACGGCCCAACCGTCTCGGCGAGCCTTTGGCCAGTATGATTGGCAATACACCGACAGGTGCGGTGTCCGAGCCCTTTCAAACAGAAACAGGCTGGAGCCTGATTAAGGTGGAGGCCCGCCGTCAGGCTCCGCCCAAAACATTTGAGGAAATGCGCTCTGATATTACCCGCTTCCTGACCTATACAGAGCTTGACAGCCTGCTTGATGAATTGCGCACATCAGCACGGATCAATTATGCAACACCTGAGCGCGCGCTGCCGGCCCGCTCTGATCAAAACTGATCCATTTTTACGCTTAACTGCCCTAAGGATGACCCATTGTGAACCTCAAACCTTCACCGCTTGCGCCGCCTTGCTTTCCCAATTTGCCAGAGGTGAAAGGTGTCCAAGCGGCCACCCATGCCTATGGTCTTTATGGCCTCCCTGCCACTCGTGAAGATGCTTTTCTGTTCGTCTTTGCAGAGGGGACGCGAACAGCGGGCGTCTTTACACGCTCAGCGACACGTTCAGCCGATATAGACTGGTGCCGCGCCGCCCTAGCGCAAAGTGGCGGTATGGCGCGTGCGCTTATCGTCAATGCAGGCAATTCCAACGCCTTTACAGGCTATAAGGGGGAAGCGAAAAATGCCGCCACGCTTGACGCCCTGACCGCTGCGTTGCAGGTCGATAAAAGCCAATACTATCTTGGGGCGACAGGGGTTATTGGCGAGCCTCTGGAAGACCCCAACCATATCGGCAAAGATGTCCCCGCACTTGTTGAAAAACTCAGCGCGCCAGACTGGGAAGCGACGGCCCGCGCCTTTATGACAACCGACACATTTGCCAAGGGCGCAGGGCGCACACTGGCACTGGACGGGACAAGGATCGCGCTGGCTGGCATTGCCAAAGGGTCCGGTATGATCGCGCCAAATATGGCAACCATGTTGGCCTATGTGTTTACCGATGCCGCGATTTCATCCCCCCTTCTGGACAGGCTTTTGCGCCAGCATGTCGAGACAACCTTTAATGCCATCACCGTTGACAGTGATATGTCGACCTCTGATACGTTGATGGTGTTTGCCACAGGCGCAAGCGGCATGGCCCCGATTGAG
>JARFRJ010000007.1 GCA_029287305.1 Hyphomonas sp.
GGCGATAATCTCTTCGCGAATAGTTGTATAGGCCGCGCCCACATCCTCGCGTGTCCCGTCAATCAGATGCAGCAGAACCTTACAGCGCTCGATATGGCCAAGAAAGCGCGTGCCGAGCCCCGCGCCGCCTGCCGCGCCTTCAATAAGGCCCGGAATATCGGCCAGAACAAAGCGGGATGACATCCCCATATCCACAACCCCAAGGCCAGGCACAAGTGTTGTAAAAGGATAATCAGCAATTTTTGGCCGCGCCGCGCTGACCACAGACAGAAATGTAGATTTACCTGCATTTGGTAACCCAACAAGCCCGGCATCTGCGATCAGTTTCAACCGCAACCAGATCGTGCGCTCCTCAGCTGGAGCCCCCTTATTGGCCTGGCGAGGGGCCCGATTAGTAGAACTCTTAAAGCGTATATTGCCCCAGCCGCCATTGCCGCCCTTGGCGAGCAGAACCTTGTCACCAAGATGTGTGAGATCTGCGATCAGCGTTTCTTTATCTTCTTCAAAAATCTGCGTCCCAACGGGCAATTTGACCACGCAATCCTCGCCGCCACGTCCGGTGCGCTGCTTGCCCATTCCATGCCCGCCGCGCGCGGCTTTAAAATGCTGCTGATAGCGATAGTCTATCAGCGTATTCAAGCCCTCAACGGCCACAGCCCAGACATCACCGCCCTTGCCACCATCGCCGCCATCCGGGCCACCAAATTCAACATAGGCCTCGCGCCGGAAAGACGCCGCGCCATTGCCGCCCGTGCCAGAGGCAATATAAATCTTACATTCGTCAAGAAATTTCATATCTGTGCCATACTCTTATATGCGCCATAAATACAGGCTTCATAGGCCGCCATAAACCTGTTTTATGCCCGTTACTGTGTGTGTGACCCCTCATGACGGGCCATGTCCGGGGCCTTGCAAGGCAATATCAGACGGCGCATTCAGCGTGTACCGCAGCGCTTCAACCTCGCCATCACGGCCCCTGACATACATGACCCGCCGTCCGACGGGGTGGAATCCAAGCTTTTCCAAAACCCGCCCAGAAGCCGGATTATCAACAATGTGACCCGACACAAAACGTGTGACGGATAGATTTTCCTCTGCCCATCTGATGAGGCCTTGCGCAGCTTCACTGACAAAACCTTGCCCCCAAAAGGGTTTTCCAATCCAGTATCCGATCTCCCAGATATCCTCTGCTACATGTTGCATGCCCACCGAGCCAACCACACCATAGGAGGCGTGATGCAAAAGAAACGCATATTCGCTTCCCGCCTGCCTGTCTTTGCGGGATTTTTCCAGCCAGACCTGATAATCCGTTTCAGAATAAGGCCAGGGCATACGGGCCAGCATTTTAACCACCGCCTCTTCCTGAAGCAGCGCTGTTACGCATATAGCCTCATTTTCAGTCGGTATGCAGGCCGTCAGCCTGTCTGTATGAAACGCCATATGCATGTAGACCTCCCTGCTCAGGAGGCAGATCAGGAAAGCAGCCATGCCCCCTAGATCAAATTGAGGCTGCTTTTTCGCAGCCTAATCGTGAATGACTGCTATTCGGCCGCTTGCGCGAGCTGGGTCACGGAGACAAAGGATTTATTCCCCTTGCGCCGCGAGAAGCTCACCTGACCCTCAACAAGAGCATAAATTGTATGATCTTTGCCAAGGCCAACGCCTTCGCCTGGGTTCACTTTTGTGCCCCGTTGGCGAATAATAATATTGCCCGGGATAACATGCTGGCCGCCATATTTTTTGACACCCAGATATTTTGGATTGGAATCGCGTCCATTACGGGATGAACCGCCTGATTTTTTATGGGCCATCTGGCACGCTCCTTATCTTGTTCCGCCTCTTAGGAGGCAAATTTAAAATTTATCTTATTCTACTGCGGCTGCCAAGCTTGCGGCTTGATCTACCCAGTCATTTTTCTCAAACTTGCCTTTAGCGCCAAGTTCCTCTTCGAGCTTGTCAATATCGTCAGCCCCAAGCGCGGCCAGCTGAGCATACGAGGTGATCCCAGCTCCGTTCAATTTACCAGCAAAAACCTTACCCAAACCTTTCAGCTTTGTCAGATCATCTGATGCCGCAACGGGAGCAGCAGCAGCCGGTGCGGCTGGGGCCTTTTTGGGCTCAGCAGCAGGCGGGGCCGTCTGCGTCACCGTTTCCGGCGTGGCGTCAGCTTTTTTGGGCTTGGCGGCTTTCTTCTTCGTTGCCTTGGTGGCATCGGCAAGGATTGACGTAATCTTTACAACCGTTTCGTGCTGGCGATGCCCTTTTTTGCGTCGATAGGTCGAACGCTGGCGCTTTTTCATAATCATGACTTTAGCGCCTTTGCGCTGATCGGTCACTTCACCAAGTACACATGCGCCCTCGACCACAGGTGTCCCAATCATTGCCTGCCCGTCTGCCCCGAGAATCAGAACATTTTCAAATGTAACCTCATCGCCGGCTTCAGCATCCAGTTTTTCAATGATGATCTCATCATTTTCAGCAACCTTATATTGCTTACCACCTGTTTTAATGACCGCGAACATGACCCGCATCCTTTATTTGATTTGGCCTGCGCCATAAGTACGTGCCGCATCTCTTGGGGAAGCAGCTAAACGGGGCAAAAATCACACTCAGCTGAAAATGTCAAACAGGATTTGCTGAATATTTCATCCTGAAACAGGCCTATATCCTTATCCTGTCATTATAAAGCATATATTCCTGCGCAAGTGCCTGCTCTGTGCGGTAAACCTTGACCTGCCCATCAGCGTTGTATTGCCTTCTTCCTGTTCCTCAGCCGCATCGTCGAGACGCGGCATCCACTTGGAAACCCGTTGCGTCAATTGATCTTTACTCCCTCTCAAACAGAAATAAAAGGGCCGCCCTTTTGCCCGTTTGAGCGCCTTTAGGCCTGTCATCAGGACCGTGTGCTTTCATCCCTAAAGGCTTTGCTGGCGACAGGTACGGATTTGCCTAGAATATTTTTCGTGACCTAGCAAAGAGGCCAGAACAAGTCTCTTGATTTCACGCCCGCTTTGCGCCATAAGCCGCCCTTACACTTCAATCACTGCTGGCCAAAAGGCATGCCTCGCAGGATTATCTAGGATCACATCCGAGCCGAACAGGCTCAATCAGGAGAGAAAAATGCCCAAAATGAAGACCAAGAAGGCGGCTGCAAAGCGCTTCAAGATCACCGCGACTGGTAAAATCAAGCATGGGGTTGCTGGCAAGCGGCACCGTCTGATGAGTCATAATTCCAAATATATTCGTCAAAACCGGGGCACAGAGACCGTCTCTGAAGCCGATAAGCCGCGCATATTGAGCTGGCTTCCCTATGGCCGAAAATAGGCTTTAGGCAAATATTTTCGGCAAGGCTGCAGAGCCTTCCACATCCCCGACCATTTTTAAAAGACGATTAGCACAAGGAGCAGATCATGGCGCGCAGTAGAAATAAAGTTCCAGCCCATGCCCGACACAAAAAAATTATCAAAGCGGCCAAAGGGTTCAGAGGCCGCCGCAAAAACACATTCTCCAATGCCGCCCCGGCGGTCTGGCGGGCCGGTCAATATGCCTATGTGGGCCGTAAGAAAAAGAAGCGGACCTATCGCTCGCTCTGGATTCAACGCATTAATGCGGCGGTTCGCGAGATTGATGAAAACCTGACTTATTCCCGCCTGATCGACGGACTGACCAAAGCGGGTATTGAGGTTGACCGCAAAATGCTGTCAGAACTGGCGATCCACGAACCTGACTCATTCAAAAACATTGTGGAAACAGCAAAAGGCGCCTTGGCTTAAGCCTTGCGCGCCTTCTGAGCCTGTTTAAAAATCACTGTGCCCATACCCCTAACAGGGGCAGGGTACATGTGGTCTAATCACGTCAAAAGCCTATGAGATGGCCATAATGCTGACATATTGATGCGGCAAATTCTACATTTTCAGTGCGTTATTATAAGGTGCATGTGCCCATAACCTATGTTAGCCTGAGGACAAATGAATATAGACGCCCTCAAGACTTTAAAGCGACCCGCCTCGCCAAACACCTATTTGGTGGCCCCTGAAGGATTGTGCGAATTTGCCCGAATTGATCAGGTCTCGCCTATCTATCCAATGACACCGCAAGCCCTGCAATTGGCTCTGGAGGCTGTCATAAAGACCAGGAAAGACTGGCAGATAAAACCGGATAAACTCACAGACGGCCATATCGCATTTGTTGCCGTCAGTGGATTTTTGAAATTTAAAGATGATGTGGACATATTTATTCTTCCGGTCCTTCCTAGCGAAGCGAGCGCTGGAAAAATGCCTATATCGTCTCAGCTTGCGGTTTATTCTCGCTCTAGGATCGGCTATTCTGATATGGGCGCGAACGGGAAACGTGTGAAAGAATTATTGACGGCAATTGGAAAAGTATCTCCTGCCCCTTAAATAGATTATGTACAGTATCGGTGGTTTGACAGACAAACTGCTTGTGTGAATTTGTTTGATACATATTTATAAGAGGAATGGATAAAGACTTAAACATGGCGACGATACCGCAAAATCCGGAAAATTCAGACGGGGATGAAGAGGCCGGTCTGATCACTAAAACCCGGGTCAAGACCAAAAAACCTTCGCTCTATCGTGTCGTCATCCTAAATGATGATTACACCCCTATGGAGTTCGTTGTGTTTATCCTTGAGCGTTTATTCAATAAAAATGCAGAAGATGCCTATCAAATCATGCTTCACATACACAATCATGGCGTTGGGGTATGTGG
>JARFRJ010000135.1 GCA_029287305.1 Hyphomonas sp.
CATAGAGGCATTTCATTGATCTGTTTTCAGGGCTTATAGTGAGGTTATTTTGCCATAGAACTTTATCTATAATTTATGTGAAATTCATCTAAGCCCTAGCCATTTTCAAATTTCGCTTTATGATCATCGATATATTTTTCACGCTTTCTGAAAGGTTCGCTATGCGTATGTCCCGCTCTCTTGGTTCTAGCCTTTGTTTTTTACTAGCAACCTCTATTTTACCCGTCTCTGTTTTCGCTCAATCAGAGGAGACATCCCTTGAGGTCACAAGTCAGGCAGAAACAGCCTATCCTGGCGGAATAGAGCTGATTGAAAGCGTAGAACGCACGGGCGATGAGATCACCATCCCCTACAAAAAGTTTCGCTTACCGAATGGCTTGACCCTCGTCCTGCATGCGGATGATTCTGATCCGCTTGTACATGTCGATGTCACCTATCATGTCGGGTCGGGCCGTGAAGATGTAGGCAAATCCGGGTTTGCACATTTCTTTGAGCATATGATGTTTCAGGGGTCTGAAAATGTTGCCGATGAGGAGCATTTCAAGATTGTCTCTGAATCCGGCGGCACGCTGAATGGCACAACCAATTCCGATCGCACCAATTATTTCCAGACCGTTCCGGCCAATCAGCTTGAGAAAGTGCTCTGGCTGGAAGCCGATCGCATGGGCTTTTTCCTTGATGCGGTGACGCAGGAGAAATTTGAGGTTCAGCGTGAGACGGTCAAGAATGAGCGCGGACAACGGGTCGACAATGCCCCTTATGGGCGCCTCTTTGAACGCGTTGGCGAAGCGATGTTTCCAGAAGGTCATCCCTATTCCTGGTCCACCATTGGCTATATTGAGGATTTGAACCGGGCCGATCTTGATGATCTGAAACGCTTCTTCCTGCGCTGGTATGGACCCAATAATGCGGTGCTGACAATTGGGGGCCGCATGGATGAGATGGAAGCGCTCGCTCTGGTAGCCAAATATTTCGGGTCCATCCCCGAAGGTCCCGCCGTGGAAGACCCGGTCTATACCCCTGTAACCTTGGCGGAAGATCGCTATATCTCGATGGAAGACAATGTCCAGCTGCCGCTGCTTTACATGGCTTGGCCGAGCGTACATGTCCGCCATCCCGATGAAGCGCCGCTCGATGTCCTGAATTCCATTCTTGGTCAGGGGCGCACCTCGCTGATGTATAAAAACCTCGTTAAGGATGGCCAGGCGGTGCAGGCACAGGCCAATCATTATTGCCGAGAGCTGAATTGCTCTTTCACGCTTTTGGCGCTGCCCAATCCAGCTTCCGGGACAAGCTTGACAGATATTGACCAGATTATCCGTGCTTCCTTGGAAGAGTTTGAAACCCGCGGGGTTGAAGACGATGACCTAGAACGGGTCAAAGCGGGCATTGTCTCCAGCATGGTATTTGGTCTGGAAAGCGTGTCTGGAAAGGTCAGCCAGCTGGCTTATTATGAAACCTTTCACAATAATCCCAACCTCACCGCTTTTGACGTAGACCGCTATGAAAACGTGACAAAAGCGGATGTGATGCGCGTTTATGAAACCTATATTAAAGATAAGGCCTCTGTCGTCATGTCGATTGTTCCAACCGGCCAGATTGAGACCATCGCCGCACCCGATAGTTGGGAACGTTATGAGCGCACCATTCCGGAAAGCACAGGCGAGGAAGAAGGCCTTGCGTTGCGCGTGGCGACAGACACATTTGACCGGTCTGTCCAGCCATCCGCCTCGGATGTGGATTTATCCATCAAAGTTCCCGAACTGTGGCGGGGTGAGCTGGTCAATGGCATTGCTGTCTTAGGCGCGATCAATGATGAGACGCCGACAACGGCGATATCTATAGACATTAAGGTTGGTCAACGCAGTGAACCTCTGGACAAGCTCGGCTTGGCCGCTCTGACGGTGAATATGTTGGAAGAGGCGACAGTGGAGTCTACCAATGAAGAGCTTGCCAATCGTCTCGCCAAGCTTGGCTCTTCTATCAGCATTGGAGCGGGTGATTACAGTACGACGATTACGGTGAGATCTTTGACAGAGAACCTAAGTGAGACGCTCGCCATCGCCGCGGAGCGCCTGTACAGTCCGGCCTTTAATGAGGAAGATTTTGAGCGCCTGAAAGGTCAGACCCTGCAGGGCATTAAACAGTCCAAAACCAATGCCAGCACAACCGCTTCCGCCGTTTATAACCGGATTTTATTTGGCGCGGACAATGCCTTTGCCTATCCGGGCGCGGGTCTGGAAGCGACGATTGCGACGATCACTCTGGAGGATGTGAAAGCCTTTTACGAGGCGAATTATTCGGCTGCCATTGCCCAGATTATCTCTGTCTCTGATCTCGGTCAGGACGCCATTATGGAAGAGCTTGGCATTTTTGCCGATTGGGAGGCGACACCGGTCACCATACCCGATCTGGCAGACTTTCCTGAACTTGAGACAGATACGATTTATCTCATTGATAAGCCGGAAGCCGCGCAGTCCGAAATTCGCATTGGGAAACGCGCTTTGCCCTATGATGCGACCGGAGAATATTATCGGGCGCGCTTGATGAATTTTGTTCTGGGCGGGGCGTTTAACAGCCGGATCAATCTTAATCTGCGCGAAGATAAGGGCTATTCCTATGGCGCTTGGTCATATTTTCGAGGTGAAAAAGATTATGGCGAATATCGTGCCCAGGCCGGTGTGCGCACCGATGCGAGCGCCGCTTCGATTACCGAATTCCTAAAGGAAATCAAAGCCTATAGGCAAGACGGGATCACGGCCGAGGAACTGACCTTTACCAAGAATGCGGTCGGTCAGCGCGATGCAAGGGACTATGAAACGCCCTCACAAAAGCTGGGATTTCTTGATCGTATCCAGACCTATAATCTGCCTGATGGATTTGTTGACGAGCAAAAGCGTATTTTGAATGAGATGACGGCGGAAGAGGTCAATGCCCTGGCTGAGAAATATCTCGACATTGACGAGATGGTGATCATTATTATGGGGGATAAGGCGACAATTCTGCCGAGCCTGATCGAGCTTGGATATCAGATTGATGAGCTTGATGCCGAAGGCAATCTCATCGCGGAAAATCTTATGCTTGAGGCAGAAGAGGATAGTGAAGCCTCAGAAGAGGATAGCGAGGCCTCAGAAGAGGATACAGAAGCAGATACGTCAAAACCGCGCGGGAGCTGATGGGTACATTCAAAGGAGGTCTGTT
>JARFRJ010000374.1 GCA_029287305.1 Hyphomonas sp.
CCCAGCACATGCAGCGCCATGGTCGTCGAGCGCGCAACGCGGCTATGTAGAATATCCCCGCATATAATGATATTCAGCCCTTCAATATGGCCTTTATGGCGGCGAATAGTGAGCGCATCCAGCAAGGCTTGTGTGGGGTGTTCATGGGCCCCATCACCAGCATTGATCACGGCACAATCCACTTTCCGGCTCAGCAATTTTGCCCCGCCCGAGGAAGAATGGCGAATAATCAGGGCATTTGGCCGCATCGCATTCAGCGTGACAGCGGTGTCGATCAGCGTCTCCCCTTTTTTAACCGAAGAGGCGGCGATCGGCATACTGATCACATCTGCGCCTAAACGCTTGGCAGCTATTTCAAAACTGGACAGCGTACGGGTTGAGTTTTCAAAGAAAAGATTGACCACGCTTGCCCCGGCCAGACACGGCTCCGGGCGTTTATCAGCGCGGATCATATCCGCATATTTATCAGCCATATCTAGGAAAAGATTGATATCCAAAGGGTGCAGGCCTTCTATGCCCAGAAGGTGGCGAGAGGCGTAAGTGTGCGTGTATGAGACTTGTGCCATGCGCGATCATCCATATTTTATGTTGTTTAAACCGGGATTCTTTTACGACGCAAGGCCAGACCCTATCCGAATCAGGAATTCGCTAATCGGTCAATCGCGGTTTGCAGGATAACCGAGGCCGCCGCCGCATCAATCAGGTCGGCCCGCCGCCGGCGCGACAAATCCCCCTCCAGCATCGCCCGTTCAGCCTGCGCGGAGGTAAGCCGCTCATCCTGAAAGGCGATGGGTATATCACAAAATTTCAATATGTTGCGGGCAAGAGCCCTTGCAGACTGGGCGCTGGGGCCCTCATCGCCCTGCATATTCAAAGGCAGACCGATAATCATGCCCGTACAATTACGCTCGCTATAAAGCTTGAACACACTAGCAAGGTCGGCCTTTAAAGTCGTGCGTTTAATCACGCTGTGCGGGCTGGCAATCAGCTGTGTTACATCGCAAATGGCCAGGCCGAGCGTCTTTTTACCCGGATCAATGCCCAAAAGCGCGCCGGATTTTGGCATGTCGTGTAGCGTATATAAAGTCATGAGAGGTGTATAGACGATTGGCTCTTGATCAGCAAAGCCAAGGCGCGTATCGCTCACACAAATTATATCGGAGATAAAGACGAATGAGCGTTAGCAAAGCGGATGTCAAAAAAGTGGCCCGTCTCGCCCGTATTGCGGTTGATGAGGCCAATCTTGAACATCTGACGGGGGAATTGAACGGAATTATGGGCTGGATTGAACAATTGAATGAGGTCGATATTGACGGGGTAGAGCCGATGACCTCTGTTGTCGAGGCGCAATTGAAAATGCGCGAAGATATTGTCACAGATGGTCATAAGGCCGATGAGATACTTGCCAATGCGCCAAAATCCGATGACGGGTTTTTTGTCGTTCCCAAAGCTGTGGAATAGGGGAAAAATATGAGTGATTTAACCCGGCTCAGCCTGACCGAGGCTTTGCAAGGATTGGACCGGAAAGCGTTCAGCTCCGTGGAGCTGACCGAGCATTTTATCGCCGCCATTGAGGCCGCCAATCCGAGCTTGAATGCCTATATATTGGAAACGCCTGAACGCGCTCTGGAGATGGCCAAAGTCTCCGATACTCGCCGCGCCAAAGGAGAGGCCGGACGGCTTGAGGGTGCCCCGCTTGGCATCAAGGATTTGTATTGCACCAAAGACGTGCGCACGACGGCTTGCTCCAATATTTTGGGGGAATTTGTGCCGCCCTATGAATCCACCGTGACACAGAACCTGTGGGATCAGGGCGCGGTTATGCTCGGCAAGCTCAATATGGATGAATTTGCCATGGGCTCCTCCAATGAGACCTCCCGGTTCGGCCCCGTCATTAGCCCTTGGCGGCGCAAAGGCGGCGCTAATGCAGGCCTGACCCCGGGGGGATCCTCTGGTGGGTCTGCCGCCGCGGTTGCCGCGGATTTATGCCTAGCCGCCACGGCGACAGATACAGGCGGCTCTATCCGCCAGCCAGCGGCCTTCACGGGAACGGTCGGGATAAAACCGACCTATGGCCGGGCCAGCCGCTATGGTATTGTCGCTTTTGCCAGCTCTCTTGATCAAGCCGGGCCGATTGCCAAAACCGTCGCCGATTGCGCTTTACTGACCGAGATCATGTGCAGCCATGACAGCCGCGATTCAACCTCGCTGAATGTCGAAACGCCCGACTGGACAGCAGATGTGAGCCGGCCTGTCAAAGGCATGCGGATCGGCATCCCGAAAGAATATCGCCTTGACGGCATGCCAGATGAAATCGAAGCTCTCTGGCAAAAAGGCATTGGCTGGCTGAAAGATCAGGGCGCAGAGATTGTTGATGTATCCCTGCCGCATACGAAATACGCCTTGCCGGTCTATTATATTGTTGCGCCGGCTGAGGCTTCCTCAAATCTGGCGCGTTATGATGGCATGCGGTATGGGACCCGCCAATTGGGCAGTGATCTTTTACATACTTATGAGCAGACACGTGCCGCAGGCTTTGGCAAGGAAGTGCAACGCCGTTTGCTGATCGGGACTTATGTGCTCTCTTCAGGTTATTATGATGCCTATTATCTACGGGCCCAGAAAGTGCGTCAGAAGATATTACAGGATTTTCGCGATGTCTTTCAGACGGTCGATGCCTTGCTAACCCCGGCCACACCAAGCGCAGCTTTTGCCTATGGCGAACGCTCTGATGATCCGGTGGCGATGTATCTGAATGATGTTTTCACCGTTACGGCCAACCTTGCGGGACTGCCCGGCATCAGCGTGCCCGCCGGACTTGACAATCAGGGCCTGCCCCTCGGATTGCAAGTGATCGGCAAGGCGCTTGATGAAGCGGCCTGTTTCCGTGTGGCTGGCGCGATTGAACGGGCGGCAAACTTTACCACCAAGCCAAGTGCTTGGTGGCCTTCTGCCTGACTGAGGAGAGGCCCGAGCACGCGCTGTGAAAGCAAGGAACGCTGGGTTCGAATTGACAGACGCGTCTCAGCGCTTACATTAGGCATATGGCTCGCCTTGGGCGGGGTCTATATGCATGCGTCCCATTATAGGTGCGCGCAGCCTTAACCTTCCTAGGTGAAATCATGTCCCCATTGGATAAAAAAGCCAAAGCCCGACTGGAAGCGCGCCAGGCCCGTCACGCGCTGCTTCTGGCCCGAAAGCGCGCCAAACAGAAAACGCAAGCCGCCATGGACGAAAAATCAGAAACGCCCGAAAATATACCGCCCGTCAATACAAGTGAAGACGTGATCTTACAAACCGGCACGCCTGATCTTGCAATTGATCGCCTGACCGCGCGATATTTTTCCCATAGTAATTGGCTCTGGGGCAGTATTACTTATCTGGTCTTATTGCTGATCGGCTCGATCATGTTGGCACAATTGACCCTTGCCAATGAAATTATCATCACAAGAGCCATGATCGCCGCTTTGATCGCCGTGCCGCTTTACCCGGCTTGGCGGATTGGTTCTATCCTTGCCCGTTTCATGCAGAGACGGGCGCTCAGGCAAGCCTCAATTCCCAAGGGTGGGCAAACCTCCGTCAAGGCGCGCGCAGAGGCCCGTCAGGCCCGGATAGACGCCGCGCGCAAAGCCGGGAAGATTTGACGCCAAAAGATTTGACACCAGCCGCTTTAAGCTTTGGATCGGTTTTGACCAAATGGTCAGTTTCCTTAATATAAGGGCCAAAGGACTCCTAAAATTATGGAAACTCCTCTAAGCATAGAGGCAGATATTATGTGTGCGAGGCTCTAATGCATTCCCAGACTAGGATAGACCGCCCTAAAACCATATTTGATAATTGGCGCTCCCTGACCGTTTCGCTTTAT
>JARFRJ010000380.1 GCA_029287305.1 Hyphomonas sp.
TCCCCTGAACCCCCATAAAGCCGAACAGGCATATGCCGATGCTGATAAAAATCAGGGCGGTCTTCATCTTGGCCAAGGCGCTCGCCTTCAGGCGCACATCGGGGCGTTTTGCCCGCAGCCACATAATAAACAGATCGCGCACGCTTAGGCATAGAAGCCCGAACAGGGCGAGAGGAAAATGCGACGGCACAACGGCCAGAAGAATGCAGAAGACGAGGATTTTATCAGCCCATAAATCAAGCTTTTCCCCCAGCTCGCTCGCGGCATTATAGCGCCGGGCAATATATCCATCCAGCGCATCTGTTAAGCTGGCAATCAAAAACAGAAGGAAAGCGATCAGAGCCAATAAAGTGCGCGTCTCCGGCTCCAGAGGACGCATAAAACTATAGATCAACAGACCAATAATGGGCGCAAGGACAATCCTGACACCGGTAATAATATTCGGCAATACTTGAATCGACATAACGCTTCCTTTTCGATGCGGCGAGTATATACGATAAATTTACAAGCGCATCCTCATAAAGAAAAGTCTACCGTTCTGATCAGGCGAGCCAGCGCCCGTGTTTAAAGTTCCCCAAGGCTTGGCGCACATATTGGGCGTTTATATTTCATTTTGCATATTTTTATTTCGCCAAGGCTTCGATCAGTCGGTTCAGCTGGAGAAAATCATGCAATATGCCTGTGACACGTTTGGGATCATCTAAGGGTTTGAACATATTGCCAGGCTCAAACAGATCACCCCCTTCCATTGTGATCAGAAGCTCGCCGCCGACAAAAGCGCAGCGCAATTTTTTACCCTGAAACGCCGCCTCAAGATCAACAAGACGCTGCATGAAATCCGGCGTCAGCAAATAGCGGGCCTCAACCTGATCATTGGTATAGACATCAAAAGCAGTCTCAAACACAGGGTCTTCCAATTTTGCCCGGGAAAGACCTCTGGCCCCGCCAAATGCACTGAAAAAACCTCCATCCCGCGCGACCAGTGTCCGGCCCAAAAATTCTTTATGGAAATGAAGGCGCAGGCATTGGCCCTTAAAGACTGTGGCGAGCCGTCTGCTTTTGCCACTTCCACGCCATTTTTGTAAATGAGCTTCATAGAAGCTAAACTCGACGCCCTTATGGGCCCCTGCAAATCTGTCCTCAAAGCTTTCCTTGTCCGCATCAGGGACGAGTTTCATGTCACGAAATTCTTCAATATTATATTGCGGGCCCGGCTCAGCACTATAAGTCAATCCTAATTCGTGTGCGATCGGCTCAATAATTATCACTTTGGCTGCTTTTTTTAGTTTGCCAAAAGGCGCAGCCATAAGCCCGTACAAAATCCCGCCTAATATTGCCGGAACAAGTTGGATGTAAAATCCGGTATCACTCTGGGTATCAATCTTGAATATTGGAAAACTGTCGAAAAAAGCCTGCATATCATGCGTCATCATATACAGGCTGATCAGAAGGCCCGGGGCAAGGCAACAGCCAAGGCCAAGGCCAAGCATTTTGACCGCCTTTTTCCGCTTTTCTTCAGCCATTTTAAGATCTGGCTTTATCCGCGTGATATAAAGGTCGATGATATCCTCAAAATCCTCCGAGATCGTATCAAGTGACTCAGAGGATGGCGACAGGGATGGGTGTTTCATAGGGTCTATCAGTCAAATCAATCTATCAATTATATAAAGCTTGCCAAAATATTTGACTATATATCCGCATAGACATGGCCTTCTTCAGCAAAGCCGGGGTGCGTTACCGCTCCCAAATGCGCCGGTCCAACCAGTTGGACGAATTTTTGCAAGGCTCCAGATCCATAGCGTGTTGGCTTGGGCGTCCAGCCGGCGCGGCGTTTTTCTAGCTCGGCCTCGTCAAGCGCAATATCAATCTTGCCCGTCTTCGCATCAATATGGATCATATCCCCGTCCTGAATGAAGGCAATCGGGCCGCCTGCGGCCGCTTCGGGTCCGACATGGCCAATACAAAACCCTCGTGTGGCACCAGAAAAGCGGCCATCTGTGATCAGGGCGACTTTATCGCCCATGCCCTGACCATAAAGCGCGGCGGTTGTGGAGAGCATTTCGCGCATGCCCGGTCCGCCTTTGGGACCCTCATAGCGGATCACCAAAACCTCGCC
>JARFRJ010000406.1 GCA_029287305.1 Hyphomonas sp.
CCGCCGCCTTCGCCAAAAAGCGCATGACGCTCACCGGCACTGTCTTCAAACCAGCTCATTGTTTCCACAACCCCCAAAATGGGGACAGATGTTTTGGCAAACATGGCCGCTCCGCGCCGGACATCACCAAGCGCTATTTCCTGCGGGGTGGTGACGATAATTGCAGCAGATACAGGGACTTTCTGAGCCAGTGTCAAAGCGGCATCACCTGTGCCGGGCGGTGTATCAATGATCAGAAAATCAAGCGGGGCGTCCGGCGTGCCCCATGCGGTATCGTTCAGCATTTGTGTGATGGCCGACATCACAATTGGCCCACGCCATATCATCGGCGCGTCAATATCGGTCAAATAGCCGATCGAAAGCGATTTCAGTCCATGCGCCTCTACAGGAATGAGTTTTCCGTCTGTATTGGATTGCGGTGAGCTTTGCGATGTGCCGAGCATGATCGGTACAGACGGCCCGTAAATATCAGCGTCCAACAGACCAATATTCAATCCCGTTCTGCTAAGTGCCGCAGCCAAATTAACCGCGACACTGGACTTTCCGACACCGCCTTTTGCACTGGTCACGGCGATAATTGATGTTATGCCGGGTATAGAGGGCAGGGCCCCGGCGGAGGATGTTTGACCCTGGGCCAGAGCTTCATCAGAAAGCCGCGCCCCTTTGCTGACACGGCGGGTTTTTGCGGCTGCCGGCGGCGTGACCCGTGCAGGTCTCGGTGCAGGTTTAGGTCCGGGCTTAGGTGCAGGTCGGGGCGACAGGGCACTCTGCTGGGCACATTCAGAGGTAAACGCAATCTGGACATCTGTAATGCCTTTGATCGAGCGCGCCAGATTTTCAATTTCCATATAAGTATTTTGCCGAGTGGTTTCCTCGGGCCCCTCTATGCGCACAATCAGGCGCGCCAAACCATGGGTGTCCACCTCAGCGCGTTCAATATCCTGTCTATTTTTGAGTATTTGGCGTAATTTATCTTCAAGAGAGACCACTTTACCGGTTTTTCGCTTAAACATTTTTCTTCACTCCTTGAAGCTTATGGGGTGCCATACACATATCTTGCTATATATAGACGTATGAGAGCAAATTTAAGAAGGGACGCAGCTTGTGTATAAAACAACAGATGACATGACAGAGGTGTCGCAGATGGCCAATAGTCCTTGGGGGGGTGGTAATGATCAGGGTGGTCAGAGCAATTCTCCTTGGAATAAGCCTGATACTGAGAAGCCCAAGAATGGCGGCGGCTCTGACCTTGAAGCGCAGATGAAGCGGATGCAGGAGAAATTCATGAATCGGCGGCGCGGCGGCGGCGGCGGCAAACGTGGTGGGCGTGGCGGCGCTGGCTTTGGGGCAGGCGGCGCAGCCATTTTGGTGGCTGTGGCAGGACTTGCCTGGCTGTCAACAGGCGTCGTTGTGGTCGATGCAGGCGAGCAAGCCAGCGTCTTTACCTTCGGTGAGTTCCGCACCAATTTTGATGCCGGGATTAATGTGCGATGGCCTTACCCCATTGAAACACATGAGATTGTGCCTGTTGAAGAGCGCCAGGAATTGTCTATCGGAGAGAGTGAAGATGAAAGCCTGATGCTGACAGCTGATGAAAATATTGTGGATATTGAATTTTCCGTCTTCTGGAAGGTGAAATCACAAGCGCCACAAGATTATGTCCTGAACGTCAAACAACCCAAGGATGCGGTTCGCCGTGTCTCTGAAAGCGTCATGCGCGAAGTGGTAGGGCGTAGTCCTTTGCAAAATCTGATTACGGATGGCCGCGAAGCAGTTCAGCAAGAGGTAGAATCGCAAGCGCAAAGTCTGCTCGATGAATATCGCGCCGGTGTCCAGCTTCTGGATGTGCAAATCCGAAAGGCGGACCCGCCAGAGCCGGTTATTGAAGCCTTTAATGATGTGAATGTGGCCGAGCAGGATGCAGAAAAAGTCATCAATGAAGCGCGCCGGGAAGCCAATCGGATCGTTCCTGAAGCGCGCGGGACAGCAGAACGCCTGTTGCGGGAAGCTGAGGGTTATCGCGATTCTGTTATTGCAGAGGCGAATGGTGAGGCCCAGCGCTTTAATCTGAACTATCAGGAATATCGTTTAGCCCCGCGTGTAACGCGCGAACGCATGTTTCTGGAAACTCTGGAAGAAGTACTGTCTAAAACAGACAAAATCGTTCTTGATAGCAATGCAGGCGCGGTGCCTTATTTGCCATTGGAGCGAACCACACCAAGACGGGGGCAGTAATCATGACACTGTTTAAATGGATAGTACCAGCATCGATTATTGTGATTTTTCTGATTATTGCCAATAGTTTCTATACTGTCCGACAGGACCAGCAGGCCCTGATCTTACGTTTTGGACAAGCCATTGATGTGCGCAACCCCCCCGGTACAGAACAGGCAGGGCTGTATTTTAAATTACCAGTGGATACGGCGATCCTAATGGATCGTAAAAATCTCGGTCTTGATATTCAGGATTTGCAGGTTTTGGCTTCAGATCAGAGACGTCTTGTTGTCGATGCGTTTGTGCGCTGGCAAATCAGTGACCCTGTCTCTTATAC
>JARFRJ010000457.1 GCA_029287305.1 Hyphomonas sp.
CATAGACCCTTCATGATTGCCCCAACTGCCAGCAATTTTGTATAAAAGCGGTTTGAAACTGTGCGAATGGGCGGCGACCAAAGCGAGGGAAAAATCAGACCGGACAAAGCTGATGACGAGAAGCATGAAGGCGACCATCATCAGGCCAAAAGCGCCATAGGCAAAACGTGCAGCCAGAGATCGCACACCTGCAAAGCCAAAATAAACTTGCATTGCAGACGCGGCCAGCGCCAGAAACGCGGCCATATGGGCTAGCTCGATCAAATGTCAGGCCCTTCCACAGCGCGCAATTCACGCGGCACATAGTTTTCATCATGCTTGGCCAAAAGCCGGGTCGCAATAAACACGCCCTCCGCATTAAATGTGCCGGTCGCCACCACCCCCTGACCTTCCTGAAACAGATCGGGCGCAAGCCCTTCATAGGTCACCTCAATGGTATGCGCGTCATCGACCACGCGGAATCGAAATTCAGCACCTTCGGTATAAGTGAGCGAGCCGACCTCAACAAAGCCGCCAATTTTTGCCGACAGGCCAGGGCTAGGTCCGCCGCGCTCGGCCAGCGCGCTTGGCGTGTAGAACAAATTGGCGTTTTCCCGCAACCCCAAATAAGCAAGACCGCCGGCCAAAACCAGCAACAGGCCGGACAGGGCCGCCAATCTCAATCGTTTCTGTCTGGCTCTCATAAGACCCTCAAATCTGCGCGCACGGAACATGTCGCTCGCAACCCAAACGGCTCCGATCTGAGGCGACATATATCATGGAAGGGATATAGCATAAGGAAGGTCTTCCTATGAGAGGTTTGCCCTAAAGCGCTTTGCATCAATCTATGACCGTCACATAGGGTCTGCAAGCCTGCTTGCCCATGCGACAGAGCAGACAGCCGGGTGCCCCTGCCAGAGACCGCTAAGGCTTAGGGGATCTTAGCGGTTTCATCGGTATTTGTTTCGCTTTCCGCATCAAGGGCCGCATCAAGGGCGGCGATCCGGTCGGCAAGCGTTTGCTGCAGCGGGTTCGCCGGGTCCAATTGCGTTTGCAGTCCGCGCCAGTGCGCCCGCGCCTTGGCCAGATTTCCAGCTTGAAACTCAGCCAGACCGATCTGAAATCCAGCGCGGATATGGCTAGGGTCTAGGCGATAGGCTTCGGCATAAAAGCTCTGGGCCTGCGCAGATACTGTCCCCTCATCGCGCGCGACCCACAAATCACCGAGGCCAACCAAAGCTGGCACAAATGTCCTGTCCCGGCGCAAGGCTGATTGAAAAGCTCTCAGCGCGTCTTGCTCACGGCCCTGCTGGCGCATCATCTGTCCGATAAAATAATGCGGTTCCGGCGCATTGGGCTGGGCCTGTGCGAGGGTCTGCAAACGTGCCAGAGATTCAGCCGGGGTCAAGGTCTCTGGTGATTTAGCGGCCAGCTCGGCCATACGGCTCTGATATGGATAATCGGGCATGGAGGGAGCCCCTTTGAAAGCATACCCCATAGACGCAAGGACAAGGATGCTGATCAGAAAAATCCATCCCCGCTTCATGCCCTTATGCTGATAGAGCCAAAAACCGGCCACAGCAAAGCTGATAAGCGCCACCCCCCAAACCATTACTATCATTGGATCATGATCCTCACCTTCAGACTATGCCCTATGATATTAGAACGTATCCTAGCAAGCGCTTTATGTATCTCTTAACGCGTTCAACTAAGTTTAAAAAAAGCGTGAACGCCCTTTTAAATCTCCAGCGCGGCATAGGCCAATTGCTGAAATTGCGTGCGCAGAGGATAGCTATTGCTCGGCACCAATTGGGTCATCTGAATACAGATCATCTCTTCGAGAGGATCGACCCAAAAATAGGTCGAGGCGAGCCCGCCCCAGGCATAAGTACCCTCTGATCCGGGTTGGCCAAAAGCAATAAGATCCTCCAAAACACTGCCCAAAAGACAAAACCCATGGCCATGCATACGCCCTTCGGCAAAGGTTTTATCGCCCATGCCAAGGATACTGTTGCCGCCCGGCAAGTGATTGCGTGTCATAAAATCAATCGTCTTCGGGCTAACCAATCGCACCCCGTCCAACGCCCCGCCTTTCAATAACATAAGCGCAAAGCGGTGATAATCAGACAAGGTGGAGATAAGCCCGCCGCCAGCATTCAACAGTGTCGGGCGTGTCTGGAAAAGATGAGAGGCGGTCCCCGCTCCATCAAACAGAAGCGGTGCGCCGCCTTTCGGGTTTTTCATATAGCAGGCAGGTAAGCGGTCCAATTTCTCAGACGGAACATGAAAATCGGTATCAACCATGCCCAAAGGTTCAAAAATACGCGTTTTGAAAAACACATCTAGGCTTTGCCCAGACACAATTTCGACAATTGCGCCAAGGACATCTGTGGAATGGCCATAATTCCAGCGTTCCCCCGGTGAAAATACGAGAGGCAACGGCGCCATGCGGCGCACCATCTCTTGCAAGGGTTCATGGCCTTCCCCAATTTTTTCGGCTCGATATATCCCATCTACCGGGTGCTGACGCAGGAAACCATAGGTCAGGCCCGACGTATGGGTGAATAAATCCAGAAGCGTTATCTCGCGGGCAGCGGGCGCAAGCTCAGGCGCGTCAGATGTGCCCCCGACCCAGACTTGGGGATCGCTAAATTCGGGGATATAGCGCGAGACGGCATGTTCCAGTCGGATACGGCCCTCTTCAAACAATATCATGGCGGCAAGCGCGGTGATCGGCTTGGTCATGGAATAGATACGAAACAGCGTGTCTTCTGAAATCGGCCTGTCTTGCCCGATCTGCATCTGACCTTGCAGGCCCAAATGTACAATATCACCGCCGCGACTGATCAGCGTCGCCATATGCGGAAGTTTTCCAGCTTCCAAATAGGCGCTGAAAAAGCGTGGGATATGGTTCAGGCGGTCCGCGCTTAGACCCTGGGTTTCCGGCGGTGTTATTGGCAAGCTGGACATGGTTTCCTCTCTTCAGGCTTTATACAGGTCTCGTATAGACGTATTAGGCCATGCTTATAAAATTCGGTTTTTAGATGAATTGGCGGGCTGTCTTATCAATCTCACAGATCAGTTGGGCTTTCGCCGCAGCATCCAGAAAAGAGGCGTTTACACTGTTTTTCGCAAGCTGGATAATGTCTTCCCGGCCAAGCTCCAAAGGATCAATGATGGCCTCATAATTGGCATTTACATAGCCGCCAAAATAAGACGGATCATCAGAGTTCACGGTCACGGTAAGGCCCGCCTGCATCAGCTCTTTCAAAGGGTGGCGGGCGACATCCTCAAGAACACATAATTTAAGATTGGATAAAGGACACATGGTCAAGGCGATTTTCTCCTTTGCCAAACGCGCGACCAGACGCGTATCGCCAAGCGCCGCATTGCCATGATCAATCCGCTCGACTTTCAAAAGGTCTAGGGCTTCCCAAATATATTCTGGCGGCCCTTCTTCGCCGGCATGGGCGACCGTTTTCAGACCCATTTCCCGCGCTTTATCAAAGACACGCTGAAATTTTGAAGGCGGATGCCCGATCTCAGAGGAATCCAGCCCGACACCTGCAATATGATCCAAAAAGGGTGCCGCCTCAGCCAAAGTCTCAAACGCAGCCGCCTCGCTTAAATGGCGCAAGAAACACATAATCAGCCGGGAGGAGATACCAAAGTCCGCTTCCCCGTCTTTCAGGGCGCGGCAAATACCGCCAATGACCGTTTCAAAAGCGATGCCGCGATCGGTATGCCCCTGAGGGTCAAAGAAAATCTCGACATGGCGCACATTATCCATCTGTGCTCGCTTGAGATACGCCGAGGTTAAATCATAGAAATCCTGCTCGGTCTGCAGCACGCCCATGCCCTGATAATATATATCGAGAAAGCTTTGCAGATTGCTGAAATTATAGGCCGCCCGCACATCCTCAACAGAGGCAAAGGGAATATCAATCCGGTTGCGCCGGGCCAGCTCAAACATCAGCTCAGGCTCTAGTGAGCCTTCAATATGCAAATGCAGCTCCGCCTTGGGCAGAGCGGCGGCAAGGGCGTTGAGGGTCATAATGGGCTCTCCTGATCTATTATACTATGGGCTGAAACGCGCCTATGCTTATAACATGTCTTTTTCTGCCGCCTTGATCAATTCGCGCGCGATAATAATCTGCTGAATTTGACTGGTGCCTTCATATAGCCGAAATATCCGGGCATCGCGATAAAACCGCTCAATGCCATAATCGGCGACATAGCCCGCGCCGCCAAACACTTGCACAGCCCGGTCGGCCACGCGGCCAACCATTTCAGAGGCAAATAGTTTGGTAGAACTGGCCAGAAGCGTGACCTTTTCGCCAGCATCACGTCGCCGGGCGGTCTCCAGCACCATGCAACGGGCCGCATAGGCTTCTGCCTGACTGTCTGCAATCAAGGCTTGCACCAATTGATGTTGCGCGATCGGTTTGCCAAATTGGCGACGCTCCAACCCATAGCGAACCATTTCCCGAACCAAGCGCTCGGCCATGCCCGTACAGACCGCAGATATGTGCAAGCGGCCCTTATCAAGAACGCTCATCGCGACTTTAAACCCCTCGCCCTCTCCGGCAATTCGGTGATCGAGCGGCACGCGCACCTGATCAAAATTGACATCACAAATATGCGCGCCCTGCTGGCCCATTTTCCGCTCTGGTGGGCCAACCGAGACCCCTTTCAAATTCCGCGGAACGATGAAGGCGCTGACCCCTTTTGCCCCCGGCTGATCCGGATCGGTTCGCGCCATAACTGTAAACAGATCAGCCTTATTGGCATTGGTGATATAGCGTTTTGTGCCGCTTAAAATATAGACATCGCCCTCGCGCACGGCTTTGGTGCGCACGCTGGCGGCATCCGAGCCTGCTTCTGGCTCTGTCAGGGCGAAACTGGCGATAAAATCCCCTGAAGCAATCCCGGGCAACCAGCGATTTTTCTGAGCCTCATCGCCATGCAGGACAAGCGCCTGACTGCCAATGCCGATATTGGTCCCCGCCACACTGCGAAAGGCGGGTGAGGTTTGGCCAAGTTCCAGCGCCACCAAGCATTCCGTTTCCATATCAAGGTCGAGCCCGCCATAGACCTCCGGCACAGCCAGACCAAACAGGCCGAGGGTTTTCATCTCCTCGACAATGCTTTGCGGCATCTCATCCTCGCGGTCGATCTGCGCTTCCAAGGGGACGCACTTTTCGCTGACAAAGCGGCGCACGGTCTCCAATAATTGCTTACGAATTTCAGCATCAAACGCCATGCCATATTTCCCTTTTACCGCCACACTCTGCTTATAATTAGGCGGGCAAGGCTTGCGGGCCAAGCTTTAATTTCATTCACCCGGTCTGCCCTGCAGATTGCACCGATGAGAAATCAAAGCTATGGCCTTAAAAAGGCTCTCGCCATATCCAAGCAAAGGGGTTTTGCATGCAGGCCACACTTATGTCAGACGGGGAATTTAAAGACTGGTATTTCTGGCCAGAAGAAATGTTCGAACATGAAATTGTTGGTCCGTTTTATTTTCGCGAGGATAAAGAGGGGATGGCCTGCGCCTTTCGCGCCGCTGACAAACATATGAATGCTGGCGGCGTGGTGCATGGGGGCTGTTTGATGAGCTTTGCCGATTTTTCCCTGTTTGCCATTGCCCAGCCTTATATGGACACGGACAGTTATGGGGTAACCGTCGCTTTTACCTCTGAATTTTTATCTGGCCCGGTCGCGGGGGATTATATAGAGGCGCGCGGTGAGGTCTTGCGCGCGGGCGGATCACTGATCTTTGTGCGCGGGCTAATCACAGGCAATGGCAAGCCCGTTTTGAATTTTTCCGGCACAATCAAGCGGATACGCCCCAAATAATTAGCTCGGACACGCTCTAATAGGCCGGCTTCTATCTAGAAGGCCCTGATACGGGCCTAATAGCTATAATTCTTTAGGGGATGTTACGGTTTGCCTACCCTAGTTTTTAGCCGCTGATTTTTTTCCGGGAAAAAACCCTTTCAGCCATTTGACCGCATCATTCACGCCGGCACCATGCACCGCCCCGGCCCGATAGACTTTGGTGGCAAGCCATAAAATCGTCGCCGCCGTCACAAGCATCAGTGTGATTTGCGCAAATATCTCCCAAACGGGGGGCTCTGCGGGTATGCGCAGGATTAGAAGGAAGGGCGTGAAGAGGGGGATCCAAGACGCTCCGGCAACAATGCTCGAATTGGGGTCTTCAAGAGCGAATATAATCCCGACCATGGGCAACATGAGCAGGATCAACATCGGGCTCAGCAAGGTTTGCGCTTCCTGTATCGTGTCACACAGGGACCCTAAAGCTAGGAAAATAACGCCATAGATCAAATATCCCAGAATAAAGCTGATAAGGGTCGGTACGACAATGGATATGTCGAGCCCCGCCGATACAATTTGCTGGATGCTTTGCCGGGTTTCATCAGGCATTTGCGAAACCCCAAGCGCGAGGAATGCCCCCCCGACAAGGAACCAAGCGCTGAACATGGTGACCGTCACAGCCAGCACCGCCATCAGCTTGCCCGCCAATAGTTGCGGCAAGCGAATGGCTGTCAGCAAGCTGTCAAAGATTTTATTGCCACGCTCTTCTATCGTCCCCATCAGCAAATATTGCCCCGCCGAAAAAATGATAAACCAAAGCATATAGGACAGGCCAATTGCGATATATCGCGGGGCCCGGTCAGCTAGGGTAATTTCAGCCCCAATATTAGCGGCCTCCTTATCACTGCGCACGAGGCGTTCCATAATGTCCGGGGCGGTTTGATCCGCCTGTTCCAATATCCCCGGATCAATATTGCGGGCACGCAGAAATTGTGCGCGTGTGGTGTCTTCTACAGTCCGATTGAGACTGTCCAGCAGGCCCGAAACGGTCGCATCGACGCTCCAATATTGCAGGTCTCCTGTCTCTGGATCGACAATAATTGCGGCAAAAAGCGATTTTTCACCATCCGGTCCACTAATGAGCCTATCGCCCAAAAGCCAGGGACGCAGCTCTTCAAGCGTGTTCGCCGGGGCGGGAATTTGTATAAACCGTGCCAAACTGGCCAGAGCGGTTTCGGCGGCGGCGGTCGTCCCGCCTTCCAGAGCCTCTATACCGGTCATGGTCTGGAGGGCCTCACGCATCTCTTCACTGCTCTGTTTAAATTCCGCCTGCAGGGCTGGGCCATAGAGCGGGGTGTCTTCGACAATCGTGTAATAGCGCACGGGCGAAGAGCTCGCGGCCAAGCCACCGACAAAAGCCCCAAAGAGGATCAGAAGCGGCATTGACAATAAGCCAAGCCAAAACCCCCAAGCCTGTACATAACCAAGATAATCGCGCAGAAAAACAAGATATGTATTACGCATCAGCTTAAGGCACTTTCAAGGTTAGCGGCGGCCTCTATTGGCAAATTTGACTGGCCCGTCAAATTGACAAAAACATCACGCAATCGGTCTTCACCAGGCATAAAGCCGGCGATCGGAACTTGTTTGTCAATCGCGGTACGCAGCAGGTCTTGCGCATTCTGCGTGCCGGGGAGTTTGGCTTGCCACCATTGAATGTCATTATCTGCATCAAAGCTTTCCTTTTGAATCTGAAAAGCGGTCTCTTTCAGCACCTCAGCAAGGTCACAGACTGGATTGACCCCGATCCGGGCGCGTTTTTCAAGCGTGTCATAGGCAGCCTCCAATGACCCATCAAAGACTTTGCGCCCGCCTGCCATCATAATGATGGAATCGCATAAGCGCTCAGCATGTTCCATGACATGGGTGGAAAACAATATGGTCACACCTCTGGCATTTTCAGCCCGGATCATATCTTCCAGAACCTGCTGGTTAACCGGGTCAAGACCTGAAAAGGGCTCATCCAAGATCAGGAAATCCGGCTTATGGGCCAAGGTCGACAAGATTTGCACTTTTTGCGACATGCCTTTGGAGAGTTTGGAGTTTTTCGTCGTCGCAAAGGGCCCAAGACCGGACGTCTCTAATAATTCATCGGCGCGTTGATAGGCGATGCGTCGCGGCAATCCTTTCAGCCGCGCAAAATAGGCAATCGTCGTACGCGGGGTCATTTTTTTGTAAAGGCCGCGCTCCTCGGGTAAAAACCCGACCCGCTTCAGGGCCTTTTGCGAAGGGGCGGTGCCAAAAAGTTCAGCCTGACCTGAATCCGGGGTCATGATGCCGAGGGCAATGCGCAAACTTGTCGATTTACCCGCCCCATTTGGACCCAGAAAACCAATAATTTGTCCCGCAGAGATATCGAAGCTCAACTCACTGACGGCGGCGAAATTACCGAAATATTTTGACACATTTATGAGTGAAAGAGGGCCAGTTTCAGGCATAGATTATCCTTGCTGCTCGGACGTGCTCCCGTGTGTAACCACACATTTGCAAACCTTGTTAAATTTCACATTTACAGGTCACGCACAAGCATAAGGCGAAATATACGCAAATAAAAGAGACGCTCCTAGAGCGTGTCCGAGCTAAAATAAGCCGTTTCAGCCCGCCAGCATCACAATAATCTGGATCAGGACGCCAAGTATAGTAAGCGCGATCACGCCAGCCGTCCATTTTGTACCCATGCCCATAAATACGCCCCCGCCAATTCCCAGAGCCGCGCAGATAAGCAGAGAGATCAGCCAATTCATACCTGTCGCCAGAACGAAACAGGCATGCGCAGTGATCAAGATCACAATGCCGGACATCCAAAGTGTAAAGGTGATAAACCCTTCCCAGGTTCGCTTTTGCTCAGTGATGTCCATTTCGCCGTGTGTATAGTCTGTTCCCGACATGCTTTAAACTCCAAATATGATCTTGGCTCTGTCTTAATTCAAATCTTGAAAGCGTCAAGTAATCGATCTTAAACGCGGCGTTTATGTCGCTTGTTTATACTTTCGAGCCAGACGCACTCTGTGTCTGTCCGGCTGGTAAACTCCATTACACTCCGTCATCGGCTAAGTAGAATTTACCAGCCTAATTCAATTCAGTTTTTTTCCTTGGCCGTTTGGGGGTCAGAGACTTTGGCAAAGGCATCACGCCAATGCCTTCCTCATGCAGAGCGACGCCTTCTTCTGGCGCAACCTCGCCCCAAATGGGTCGTTCCTGAGCCTCTCCATAATGCATGGCGCGCGCTTCATGAGAAAAATTATCCCCGACATAATCATGGGTTTTGGCAATATAGTCACGGGCGGCCTTGATCGATTTTTGCCGGGCTTTGGCCGCTTCAGGCCCATCCGGCGCGCGGCGTTTCCTCTGCACCATGGGCGCCATAATCTGTTTGCCAACCCGATCACTTTCGCAGTCAGGACATTGGACGAGGCCAGCCTTCGCCTGAGTGTCATAGGTTTCGGAAGAGCGAAACCAGGCTTCAAACTCCGCTTCGCAATCGGCGCAGATCAGAGCATAGCGGATCATGCGCTGTGTAGCAGGACATCCAGAGCGCCTGTCCGCTCTAGCGCCATCATCTCATCGCAGCCCCCAATATGTTCATCCCCGACAAAGATTTGCGGGAAGGTCTGCCCGCCCTTTGATCGGGCAATCATTTCACGCTTTTTTTCTGCATTCATGCCCGCTTTTATTTCGGTGTACTCGACCCCTTTTTTATGGATCAGAGCTAAAGCCCGAACACAATAGGGGCAGAATGCGCGTGTATATATGGTCACAGGTTTCATCAGATATGCTTTCAAAGGGGCGGATCAATTTAGTATATGGGTTAATGGCGCTATTATATAGTCATATCCTGCGGCCTGACAACGCGCGCCAAAGTCAGAACATGAATTTGCGCCGCGCCGCCTTTTTTGAGCGCTTGGCTGGCCGCGCGCAGTGTCGCGCCGGTTGTCATAACATCATCAATTAACAAAATAGTCTTCCCCTCAAATATGGTTTTGTGAGAGGGACGAACCTCAAAAGCCCTGACCAGATTGCGCTTTCGCTGCCGGGCACTCAGACCGGATTGGCTTTTTGTGGCGCGTTTACGGATCAGTCCGGCCTGTTTGACCGG
>JARFRJ010000010.1 GCA_029287305.1 Hyphomonas sp.
GCATATTTATTGGTCAGGACACTGCCTTGAGCTTCCATGACCGCTCGCGAGACAATATTTTCTGAGGCAATCAGCTCAATCTGTTGTTGCTGACGGGTTAATTCCAAGGTCATGGCGGCATAAATATCTGGATCGCGCGCCGCAATTGAGGCTGAGAAAAAATCGCTGATCGGCATATCACTGCCAGAGCTTGCATCGGCCATGGGGAATCCTTTTAAATCGATACGGTTGAGTGCGTCTATAAATATAGGTTTCAGCCTTGCCGGACAAGTCCGTGCTGCGACTTATCATAAAATGTCACGCCTCATTATCTTTCAGGCATTCAGATTTCAAGGCTCACAAAGCGCCCCACATAGCTTTATATTTATGCCAGACACATATCAAAATGCCCACCCGGCAGACACCGGATGGGCATATCAATTATAATATAATTTTGAGGTCAGTATAAGCGTCTAGCTGGACTGAACCTGCTACAGAATATCTGTCGCTTCACTGTAACGATCATCAATTGTGTTGCACCCTTCTGGAAGATTATCCCCTCCAAGAAGAAGCAAACGCGTACAGGCTGTTTTCTCGTTTTTCAGCTCCTGAACAATGGTTTGAGCTTCAAAGACACGTAAGGCTTTGGCTGTACTGTCTTCAGAAGCCATAAACTCAAGCCAGCTTCGCCCGCCAATATTATTTGCTCTACGAAAAGCCTCGCGCGCGCCGGACCGATTATCCAATTCATAGCGGGCCTTGCCAATTTGCACCCAAGCATTCCCGGTATCGCGAATGCCTCCGGCATTAACGGCGTTCACCCAAGCCCGTTCTGCTTCTTCCCATCGTAAAAGGTCCGAATAAGCCCGTCCAAGCCGTTCATACATGGCACCGGCAGAGCCCATTTCAGCCGCCTGACGTATCACTGGGATTGCTTTTTCAGGCTCACGCGCCACTTGATAAAGAGTTGCCAAAAGCTCCATATGCTTGAAATTTTTGGTAATGCGCCCGGCATTCATCTCTTTTTCCAGAATACG
>JARFRJ010000014.1 GCA_029287305.1 Hyphomonas sp.
CCTTTAATATCATGCGGATAGCCGACCACCGCCGCTTCAGCGACAAGGGCATGACTGACAAGGGCGCTTTCTACCTCGGCGGTGCCCATACGGTGACCGGAGACATTGATCACATCATCGACGCGGCCTGTAATCCAGTAAAAGCCATCTTCATCGCGCCGGCAGCCATCCCCAGTAAAATAATTACCCGGATACGCGCTGAAATACGTGTCAATAAAGCGCTGATGATCGCCGTAAACGGTGCGCATTTGCCCGGGCCAACTGTCAGTAATGATAAGATTACCTTCCACCGCGCCGTCCAAGTCCGCACCTTCCGCATCGACAAGTTTCGGCACAATACCAAAGAAAGGATGGCTCGCCGCGCCTGGCTTTTGCACCGTCGCTCCGGGCAGCGGTACCATCATGCACGCACCTGTCTCGGTCTGCCAATATGTATCCACAATAGGGCAGCGCGCTTCGCCAACCGTCTTGTAATACCATTCCCAGGCTTCCGGATTGATCGGTTCACCGACCGAGCCAAGCAAGCGCAGGGAAGCGCGGCTCGTAGCTTTGACCGGCCCTTCCCCTTCACGCATCAGGGCGCGAATGGCGGTCGGTGCGGTGTAAAATATCGTAATCTTGTGCTTGTCGCAGGCTTGCCAGAAGCGCGAGGCATCCGGATAGGTCGGCACGCCTTCAAACATGACGCTGGTTGCCCCATTGGCCAGCGGTCCATAGACGATATAGCTGTGACCCGTCACCCAGCCAACATCGGCAGTGCACCAATAGACATCATCCTCTTTCAGATCAAAGACATATTCATGTGTCATGGAGGCCCAGACGAGATAGCCGCCAGTTGTATGCAAGACCCCTTTGGGTTGTCCCGTAGACCCAGACGTATATAGAATGAAGAGAGGGTCCTCGGCATTCATCGGCTCTGGCGGGCACGTATCAGAGACGGACTGAACCGCTTCATGCAGCCAGATATCGCGCCCGTCTTTCATATCTACCGCATTCCCCGTGCGCTTTATAACAAGGGTTTTTTCGACCATATCCCCGGCCAATGTGCAGGCTTTATCGGCATTGACTTTAAGCGGCACTAAACGCCCGCCGCGTACCCCCTCATCGGCTGTGATCAGGAATTTACTGTCACAATCGGTAATACGCCCAGCCAGAGCTTCCGGGCTGAAACCACCAAAGACGATAGAATGAACCGCTCCAATACGTGCGCAGGCGAGCATGGCATAGGCCGCTTCCAATACCATCGGCATATACAGCGTGACCCGGTCACCTTTCCTGACCCCCATAGCTTTAAGCACATTGGCAAAGCGGCAGACCTCTTTGTGCAATTGGTGATAGGTGATGTAGGCATGATCAGCCGGGTCATCGCCCTCCCAGATCAGCGCGGTTTTATCCCCGCGCGTCGCCAGATGCCGGTCAATACAATTATAGGAGACATTCAGCTCCCCATCGGCATACCAGCGTATGGACAAGTCTGATTTATCCCAACTGACCTCTTTGACCTTTGTATAAGGTTTAAACCAATCTAAGCGAAGCCCCTGCTCGCCCCAGAAAGCTTCCGGGTCCTCAATAGAGGCTTTGTACAGTGCCTGATATTTTTCAGGCGTCAGATTGGCCGATTTAGCAAAAGCCTCTGGAACGGGATATGTATTTGGGGCAGTGCTCATGATTTATACTCCATCGGCCAATCTTACACGTCTCCTAGAATGCGTATTTAGTGGAAAATGTAAACCGGCTGAGATCACCGCTCGTGCCATTTTCAAGTTCGCGAATGCCATGCATAAGCTCTAACCCCATTGTCACTTTCGGAGCAATATCCCACAATACTGCGGTATAGGCCGATTGTACGGATTTATTGACAAGTCCGCTAAGGTAATCTGGATTATCAACCCACAGGCCGGAATAGCCGATATTGAACCGCGCCGTCTCTCCAAATGGATGGCGCCACGCAATAAAGGCACCATAGCTAGGAATGGCTTCAAGATCACCCGTGACAGGATCAAGCGCGCTCGCGCGACTTGCGGCTAGGCCAATATAACGACCAAGGCCCTCACCCCCTGTAAAATTAAACCGGATATCGTCTTTCCCAGCAATTTTAACACGCCCCGCCATGCTTAAACCATAGCCAAAGGTCTGAACATTATCGCTTCCGAAATCTGCACGCAGTTGCCGCGCAATCCCGGCAAAGGAAACATTCCCAAAATCACCTTTCCAATTATACCGAGCAACAAAATCCGGCAGTAGATTTTCATCCCTTGAGCCAAAATTCAAACTGGTCGTATTGGGGTTTTCTGCAGCAAACTGCCAATTACCCATTGTATAGCGTAATAAGGCCTGACGGACAAAAACCATACCGTCGGAAAGTGCAAGAAAGCTTGCGCTTTCCGGAATAGCGGAGGTGTTTTGGAAGGTCGACCATTCCTGACCGACACGCCAATTGCCATAATTGATATAGGCACGACGCAAGCGGGGCGAAAATGAGCTTGAGACAAGCTCATTACCCTGAGCAGAGCCCAGAAAATCAAGCTCCAGATAACCCGTGACTTTATTGTCGCCCGCGCCTCTTTCAGCGGTAAGGGCAAAGCGCGATGCCTGAGCGGTTATATCTGTAACTGTGCGCTCTTCACCCCCAATTGGGGTCACACTTGGAATATAAAAATCGCGCGCGATGGAATTTGACCCGATATCACCCTCTCCAATATTCGTAACATGGGCATCAACATCAATAAAACCGGAGAGTTTGAAAGTTGTATCACCGACCATAAAGCCCGAATGAGTTGCCACCGGTTTGTCAGAGGGGTCAGATTTCTCGACCTTCTCAAGGCGCACAATGGCATCATTCACATCTTCCCGTTCAGATGCCAATTCCGTTTTCAATTCCTGCACCATAGCTTCTAGCGCAGCAATGCGTGCTTCCAAATCTTCGCTCTGCGCGGCTGCACTTAATGTGGCAATACAAGCGGCGCTAGCCAGTAATGTCGCTTTAAAAAGATGTTTCATTCTATCCTCCCAGAATTTTTACGAAGTATCTAACCAATCGACTGGGCTGACTATTAGCCATTAGTGCTAAGACTTAAGTCTGATCTCTCGACAAAAAGGAAAATCTGACCTAGGTTGAAGATATAAAACATAGTCCAAAAGGACACATATCAGGGAGGCGATATGACCAGACAACCGCGTGTGTTAATCGTGGACGATCATCCTTTATTTCGCGATGCCTTGGGCAGTGCGCTGAATACGGCTTTTCCAGACGGTGCCAAGGCTTTACATGCTGAAACCCTCGAAGGGGCGAGCGATATCTTGGATAATGAACCTGCTGATTTGATCATGTTGGATTTAGGCTTGCCGGATACACATGGCTTTGATGGTTTGACCAAGCTACAATCCCTGTCTCATGATGGACGATTTGTGATTGTCTCTGCAACCGAAACGGATGCAGCTGTGATGACAGCTAGGAGCCTTGGGGCGCATGGATATGTACCCAAAAGCCTGCCTTTAAAAGAGTTATGCGGCGCGCTTGTCACGGTTCTCGATGGCGGGACCTGGTTTCCAGCTATGGATTTGCCAACAGACCATGAAGAAACCTCAAAACTGGCAGGCCGTGTCGCAAGCCTCACCCCGGCTCAACGCCGGGTTTTAATGGGTCTTTCAAACGGTCTTTTAAATAAGCAGATCGCCTATGAAATGACCATCTCAATTGCCACGGTCAAAGCGCATATGACCGCGATCTTCAGAAAATTGGGGGCCAATAACCGCACCCAGGCTCTGTTGATCTATAAATCGGCACTGCGGCTTGATCCTTCAGACGGGTCGTGACGGAATCAAAAGCTTAAAACGCTTATTGGCGATATTGATGCGCTTCGACTAGGCTTGTCCACCAAGCTTGTCGAACAGGCTTGTCGACCAGACTTATTATTGCGTTGCCCGAAAAAAATACCTAATAACAATAGGTTAAAGATTTGGGACGATTCTGGAAGAATCATAAATGTCTTGCCGTCAAAAACTCTTACGCCTTAGCTGACAAAAGCGCGGCATGCGCGGCCGCTAGGCGAGCTATCGGTACGCGATAGGGCGAGCAGGAGACATAATCCAGACCAATCTCATGACAGAACATCACTGAAGCCGGGTCCCCGCCATGTTCCCCGCAAATACCAAGCTTGATATCCGGACGCGTTTGTCTTCCGCGCAGGGTCGCCATCCGCACAAGCTCGCCCACACCCTCGCGATCAATCGTGACGAAGGGGTCCTTTTCATAAATACCCTTTTCCTCATAGACTTTCAAAAAGCGTCCCGCATCATCGCGTGAAATACCGAGCGCGGTTTGCGTTAAATCATTGGTTCCAAAAGAGAAAAACTCTGCAGATTTGGCGATATCACCAGCCCGCAGCGCTGCTCTTGGCAATTCAATCATCGTGCCGACCTTATAATCAAGAACGATCCCGGCATCTTCCAATACATGCTCAGCAGTTTGATCAACCAGCTTTTTCAAAATGACCAGTTCTTTATGCGTCGCGACCAATGGAATCATAATCTCAGGATGCGGTATAATCCCCGTTTCCCGCACCACTTCAATCGCTGCCTCAAAAATAGCCCGCGTCTGCATTTCATAAATCTCAGGATAGGTAATGCCTAGGCGGCACCCGCGATGTCCCAGCATGGGATTACTTTCAGACAGATCCTGCATACGTCGCTTCAAACTCAATATATCCACCCCGGTAGACGCCGCCACGGCCATCAAGTCTTCTTCTGTATGCGGCAGAAACTCATGCAAAGGCGGATCAAGCAGGCGGATCGTGCAGGGCAAGTCTTCCATGATTTTGAAAATATCAATAAAGTCGGATCGCTGCATAGGCAAAAGCTCACCCAGCGCTGAGCGTCGTCCCATCTCATCCTTGGCGAGAATCATTGCGCGCACTTGCGTAATCCGGGCCGGATCGAAAAACATATGCTCGGTTCGGCAAAGACCAATTCCCTCTGCACCGAAATTGCGGGCAATCTCAACATCGCCAGGCGTATCGGCATTAGTCCGTACTTTTAAATGACGCACCTTATCGACCCAGCCCATCAATTCTCTGAAGTCTCCAGAGAGGTTCGGCTTGGTCATTTTTACGGCACCCTGCAAAACCTCACCAGCCGCGCCATCCACAGTAATAGTCTCTCCAGCCTTTATGGTACGTCCCCCAAAGCGAAATTCACCCGCCTCTATATCAATGACAAGCCCGCCAGCCCCGCAGACACAAGGCCGGCCCATACCCCTAGCAACAACCGCCGCATGCGAGGTCATCCCGCCTCTGGCTGTGACAATAGCAGAGGCAGCATGCATGCCTTGTATATCTTCAGGGCTGGTTTCAACGCGCACCAGAATCACACTCTCGCCCGCATCCACACGCTTTGTCGCTTCCTCTGAATCAAAAACAACTTTGCCCACCGCCGCGCCGGGACTGGCAGGAAGACCGCGGACAATGACATCACGCACCGCATCTGGTGCAATCGCAGGATGCAGCAATTGATCAAGCTGAGATGGCTCAAGACGCAAGATCGCTTCATTCGGCGTAATGACCCCTTCGCGGGCCATATCAATAGCAATTTTCAGGGCCGCCGCTGCTGTACGCTTTCCATTGCGGGTTTGCAGCATATAGAGCTGCCCGTCTTCAATGGTAAATTCTAGGTCCTGCATATCACGATAATGCGCTTCCAGCTTTTCAGCGAGGGTCACAAGTTCACCATATACAGACGGCATGGCTTCTTCCAATGGCGCATCAGAAGAGCCAAGTTCATCAGCACGATAACGTGAAATCGGCGCGGGTGTTCGTATCCCGGCGACCACATCCTCGCCCTGCGCATTGATCAGATATTCGCCATAAAAGCTTTTAGCGCCGGTTGAGGGGTCCCGCGTAAAGACCACGCCTGTTGCAGAATTTTCACTCAAATTGCCGAACACCATGGATTGTACAGTCACCGCCGTACCCCATTTTTCCGGAATATCATTCAGCTTGCGGTACAGGATCGCCCGGTCATTCATCCAAGAGCCAAAAACAGCGCCGATCGCGCCCCAAAGCTGTTCTTCGGGGGCTTCAGGAAACGGCTTACCTAGAACATCTTTAATCGCCTTTTTGTATTGGGTAATGATCTCTTGCCAATCCTCGGCCATCATCTCAGTGTCGAGAGAATAGTCATGAATTTCTTTATAATCATCAAGAATATACTCAAATGTGTCATGCGGCATATTCAAGACGACATTGGAATACATCTGGATGAAACGCCGATAACTGTCATAGGCGAAGCGCTCGCCTGCTTTTTCTGCCAGACCGATCACAGTTTCAGAATTCAGACCGAGATTAAGCACTGTATCCATCATGCCGGGCATGGAAGCGCGCGCGCCAGAGCGAACCGAAACCAGGAGCGGATTGTCCGGGACACCAAAGCGCTTTCCAGCCGTTTTCTCAAGCTGTCTTAATGCGTCCGAGACATCTTCTTTAAGGGCCTCCGGATATGCCTCACCCAGCTCATAATAGGCATTGCAAACTTGTGTTGAAAGTGTAAATCCGGGCGGAACCGGCAGGCCGAGCTTTGCCATTTCCGCAAGATTAGCACCTTTGCCACCCAGTAAATTACGCATGGACGCATTGCCATCGGCGACGCCCCCCCCGAATGAATAGACCCATTTTTCTTTTGTTTTGGCTTCGTTTTCTCTGACCATAACACTCATACTTCAGTCCTTATTCTGGAAAAATCAGCAACATTTAACAAGGCTTCGCGCAAGCTGGCCAAGAGCGACAAGCGATTATGTCGAAGCGCAGCTGTATCGGCATTGACAATCACATCCTCAAAAAAAGCATCAACATCACCCCGCAAGGGCGCAAGCGCTTGCATGACACCGATATAGTTTTCATCTCTCATCTCAGTTTTGACCTGACGTAAAGCCGATGTCAGCGCCGCGTGCAGGCTTTGCTCTGCGGTCTCCTGAAACAGGCTTGTATTGACTTCACTTTGATATGTCTCCCCCGTTTTCTTTTCTTCCGCTTTTAGAATATTCGCCGCTCTTTTATAGCCTGCTAGGAGATTTATACCATTATCGGTCTGTAAAAATTCTGCCAGAGCTGACACACGATTGACCAGAAGTACAAAATCATCCTGACCGTCCAAAGCGACCCCTTCTGTCTGATCGCCGCTTGCAAAAACAGCGTCAATCAAATCATATCGCTCGCCCTTATCGCGCAAATATTGCTTGAGACGATCGACGAGGAAGGCCAGAAGATCATCGACAATTCTGTCAGCCTCGGTTGAGGTTGCAGAGGCTGCATCCGGTTGGGCATGGACCAGCGCTAAAGGCAGGCTTGATAAATGCGCCCGAATAAGCGGTCTTAGAGGCAGGCGGAGCTGATTTTCCAGAATAATGCGAACTATGCCCAGCGCACTGCGGCGCAGCGCGAACGGGTCTCTGCTACCTGTCGGCTTTTCATCAATCGCCCAAAAGCCAATCAGCGTGTCCAGCTTGTCCGCCAAAGCAAGGGTGACACAGAGCGGTGCCTTGGGCATGGCTTGCGCGGGACCCAAGGGTTGATAATGTTCGCCAATTGCGTTCGCAATCGCCTTATCCTCTCCTTCAGCCAATGCATAATAGCGCCCCATAATCCCCTGTAATTCGGGAAACTCATAAACCATTTCCGAGACAAGGTCCGCCTTGCAGAGCCCGGCCGCTCTGGTCGCCCCGGCAAGGTCATACCCTAAAAGCTCTGCCAAAGTCTGAGCCAGAGATGTGATACGCTCCACCTTGTCCGCCATAGAACCAAGCTCTTGTTTGAACTCAAGCCGTTTCAACCGGGCGGTCATGGCCTCAAGTCCTGTTTTTTGATCATTTTCCCAAAAAAAACGAGCATCTTCCAACCGTGCAGAGAGAACTTTAGCATTGCCAGCGGCAATTTGCTGTCCCCCATCGCGGGCGTCCAGATTGGCAATTACAATAAAATGCGGCGCAAGCTCACCTGTCGCGGGATCACGCACAGCAAAATATTTCTGATGTGTCCGCATGGAGAGCTGAATAACTTCCGGGGGTAATTCCATAACCGCCTTATCCATTTGCCCCAATATCGCGACCGGCCATTCGACAAGTCCTGTAACCTCCTCAAGCAGACCGATATCTTCAACCAGCGCGAGTCCCGCCTTTTGGCATATATCCATGGCACCTGTTTTGATCATTTCCCGCCGCTGCTCGCGCAGAAGGCAGATATGTCCAGCCCCTTCAAGTTTCTGGCGATAGTCCTGCCAGGAAGACACTTCATAAGGCCCCCGGCCATGGACGCGATGCCCTTCGGTAAGGTTTGACGCCGCTACCCCTTCAACTTCGAACGGGACGACCTGCCCCTCAAACAGGCATAAAATTCGCTGTAAGGGACGCACCCAGCTTAAAGACCCATGGCCTGTGCGCATGGATTTTGGCCAGTGGAATTTACGAATAATTTCCGGGATTAGCTCTGCGATCAGGGCCGGGGCTGGCTTGCCGGGCTTTGTCAGGCGCGCAATATAATAATCGCCCTTTTTAGCGTCCTGTTCTATCTCCGCCTCTTCAAGATGGCTGAGCCCGGCCCCCCTTAAAAAACCGTCTAGTGCCTTTTGCGGAGCGCCAATGCGAGGTCCTTTGCGAATCTCTTCAATATCAGCCGATTTTGACGGCAGACCGCTAAAGGCAGCGACCAGCCGGCGGGGGCCAGAAGCGGTTTCATATGTGTCAAATGACAGACCAACAGAGTTCAGCCCCTCTGCCAGAGCCTCGCCAAGGCGCTGCTGCGCACTGGCTTGCATACGAGCGGGAATTTCTTCACTGAAAAGTTCAAGCAGGAGGTCAGACATGGGGCTAGAGCGTGCCCGAGCTAAAATGAACCAGTTGAGCGCTGTAATTTTTCGTCTCTGTCAGGAGCTGTTCACGCCGTGGTGCGGGCACCACAAGAGGACAGCGACGCAGCAGAGGCGGAAAAGAACAAGCTGAAACGGTTTTATAATGTATTAAGTTCATATGATTATTTCTATTGTCGCTTGGATGTCTTTTTCGCGCTGACAGCGTCAAAGCCCTTGGACGATGCCCGCATCGCCCTGCGGTCTTTTCCTTGTCATCACAAAAAATCCATTCCATCAAATTGATCCATTTTAACTCGGACACGCTCTAGAAGCCTAAGAGTTGAAAGCGTCGTTTTAGAGAAAACAGGTAAAGATGCAAGCTCATCTGTGTACTCCAATAATATATTGCAAATCTTCAGATCAGTCTGCAAGCCGTGCATGCGATCCATCGCAAAGTGGGCTTTTGGCAG
>JARFRJ010000060.1 GCA_029287305.1 Hyphomonas sp.
AAAATGGGAATATCGGTTATTTCTTCCTATCGCGGGGGATATAATTTTGAAGCTTTGGGGCTCTCTCGCGCCCTCGTGGCTGATTATTTTCCCGGCATGACCAGCCGTATATCCGGCATTGGTTTGGCCGGGCTGGAAGCCAGTTCCCTTAAAATACATAAACCCGCCTTTGAAGAACAGGTGACGAGCCTGCCCATGGGGGGCTTATATCGCCTGCGAGCCTCTGGCGAGACACATGCGTTGAACGGGCCTTTAATCCATTCGCTTCAAGCGGCGTGTACGCAGGGGGATTACAGCCTTTACAGTAAATATAAAGAAGCTTTACGGGCCCAGCCGCCAGTGCAATTACGTGATTTGATGGATTTTAAATCCGCAGGCCGGGCGGTTCCACTTGAAGATGTTCAGTCGATTAATGAGATTCGCAAACGCTTTGTGACACCGGGCATGTCTTTAGGGGCCTTGTCACCTGAAGCGCATGGGACGCTGAACATTGCCATGAACCGGATCGGCGCAAAATCTGTCTCTGGCGAAGGCGGCGAGGTGCGTGAGCGCTATACACCGCTGCCCAATGGCGACAATCTTAACTCCGCTGTCAAACAAGTCGCCTCTGGACGGTTTGGCGTGACGGCGGAATATCTCAATCAATGCCGGGAGATTGAGATTAAAATGGCGCAAGGGGCCAAGCCTGGCGAAGGCGGGCAATTGCCTGGCTTTAAAGTCACCGAATTTATTGCCAAAAACCGCCATGCGACGCCAGGTGTCACGCTAATTTCACCGCCGCCGCATCATGATATCTATTCGATTGAGGATCTGGCCCAGCTTATCTATGATCTAAAACAGATCAATCCAGATGCCCGGGTCTGTGTGAAACTTGTGGCCCGCTCTGGGGTCGGCACGATTGCCGCCGGAGTGGCCAAAGCCAAAGCTGATGTGATCCTGATTGCTGGCAATGTCGGTGGGACAGGGGCAAGCCCTCTGACCTCGATCAAATATGCTGGTCTGCCCTGGGAGCTTGGTCTGGCCGAAGCACATCAGGTCCTCTCAATGAACAATCTGCGCGATCATATCACCCTGCGTACAGATGGGGGGATACGAACCGGGCGTGATATTGTCATGGCGGCAATGCTCGGCGCGGAAGAATATGGTATTGGCACAGCCAGCCTTGTTGCCATGGGCTGTCTGATGGTGCGTCAATGCCACTCCAATACTTGTCCGGTCGGTATTTGCACGCAGGACCCAGAGCTTATCAAACGCTTCTCCGGTAGCCCGGAAAAAGTTGTCAATCTGATGAGTTTTATTGCTGAAGATGTACGCCAGACGCTTGCTGAATTGGGGCTGAAAAGCCTAGACGAGGCGATTGGCAGGTCTGATCTTTTGGCGCAAGTGTCACGCGGCGCGGCGCATCTTGATGATCTTGACCTCAACCCCTTGCTCGTACAAGTGCGCGGCGGGCGCGAGGTCACCTATCAACCGAAACGGCGCAATCCTGTGCCAGATACACTGGACGCGCAAATCATGCGCGATGCGGACCCATTCTTTTCACGCGGTGAAAAAATGCAACTCTCCTATGGTGTGCGTAATGTTCACAGAGCCATCGGCACGCGGGCCTCTTCGGCCATCGTGCGTAAATTTGGCGAGAAAACCTTGCCTGAAGGCCGTCTACATATCTGTCTGGAAGGGTCTGCTGGCCAATCTCTTGGTGCTTTTGCGGTCCAGGGCTTGAGGCTGGATGTCACGGGCGATGCCAATGATTATGTGGGCAAGGGCCTGTCGGGCGCGACGCTTATCCTGCGCCCGCCGATCAATGCGAAGTTTCGCTCTGAATCCAATGCTATCATTGGCAATACTTGTCTATACGGGGCCACCTCTGGCGCCCTCTATGCGGCAGGCACTGCGGGTGTGAGGTTTGCCGTGCGCAATTCCGGTGCCAGCGCTGTTATTGAAGGGTGCGGGGCCAATGGCTGTGAATATATGACCGGCGGGGAAGTGGCGATACTTGGTCCGGTCGGGGATAATTTCGGGGCCGGAATGACCGGCGGGCGGGCCTATATCTGGGATCCGGAAAAGCGGTTTGAAGCGGTCGCTAATCCGGATGCGATCTCTTGGCATGTTCTGTCCGATTTACCCGAAGACCATGCCCTCCATTATAAGGCGATGCTGGAAGCGCATTATCAGAAAACCGCGAGCCGGAGAGCCAAAGACTTGCTGGCCGAATTTGACAAAACCTGCGCGCAGACCCTGCTAATTGTCCCAGATGAAATTGCCGACAGAGTGCTTGGTCAATCCGATATGCCGGTAGCGGCTGAGTAGTGATCCCTGTTTGACCCTGCCTGAATGCCTGAATGACTGCCTGTCTGGCAGTAGGATCAAACCTGTATAGAGGGCTTGGTCAATACGTTCATAAAAACCCCTACAGGCCAAAACGAAAAAGCCCCGGACAAGAGCGTCCGGGGCTTAAACATTTATACTAAGGGATGAATTTTAAAGCGTTTGCAATTCTTCTGGAACCGCTGCTAAGCGCCTTAATCTCTCGACATAAGCGATAATATGATGGTGAACATATTGTAGAAGGCGATAAAGAAATTCAACGCGCCCCAATTGGTCATGACAGCTAAAGAGCGGGCGTCCCCACTGAAATTATAATAGCCTTCCTTTAGATGCTGGGTTTCAAAAGCGATAATGCCGCCAGAAATGACGAGGATACCAAGCATAATGCCTGTTTCCAACATGCCGGAGGGTGGGAAAAACAGGCTGATAATACTCAATGCGATCAGACCAAACAGCCCAATGATAAGAAATGTGCCAAATTTACCTAAATCTCTCTTAGTTGTGTAGCCATACAGGGAGAGAGCTCCAAAGGCAGAGGCAGTCACAAAGAAAGCCTTCGCAATAGTGATAAATTCCGGCGCCATCACGCTTCCAGCTCGGCTAGTTAATTCAATTCCGCCAGAGGCCGCGGCTATCCAGACGCCAAGCCCCATGCCAAGAAGGCTGACAATTGTCCAGTAAAGTAAGGCTGTTCCAAGAGGCGAGGGCCGCCGCATTATGAAGGCAGAGGCTAGGATCAAGGCGATCGGTCCGAACTGCACGACATATAAAAGCGGTGTTGTGAAAACAAGTACGAATAGGGGCTCAAATGTTCCGGTGGCATAGGCAAGCGCGCCCGCCAGAGCAATGCCAAGCGCCAGCTTGTTATAGACACCCAGCATGAAGGCGCGCAGTCCCTCATCGCGTGACATATCCATACTTGTATTACCGGTGCGATATTGTGAATTAAAGTCGTTCATTTTTGCCCCTTTAAACTCCTGATAAGTGATGCATAATACTTTCCTAGATAATATTATGGGTTTTGTGCTTTCATTTTACAAGCTAAATGGTCGATATTGCTTTGCTTATATTTGAAATAATTCTTAATCTGATGAGAAAAATATGAATTGGAGATGTCATGACGATTGAGCTGCGCCGATTAGGAAATACAGATTTGAAAGTGACCTCTTGCTGCCTTGGCACAATGACATGGGGAACCCAAAACAATGAGAGCGAAGGCCACGCTCAGATGGATTATGCGATGGAGCGCGGGGTGAATTTTTGGGACACGGCCGAGATGTATTCGGTTCCGCCAGACCCAAAAACCCAAGGCAATACAGAGCGCATTATCGGCACATGGTTTCACAAGACCGGTCACCGGGACAAGGTGATCCTGGCAACGAAAATCGCGGGCCTCTCGAAAATGCTCTGGACCCGGGACAATGAGGTCGACTGGACCCGCCATACCAAGGCCCAGATTGATGAGGCCGTCCATAAAAGCCTGAAACGTCTGCAAACCGATTATATTGACCTTTACCAGCTTCACTGGCCAGACCGTCCGGTCGCTCTTTTTGGCGGCAAGATGGACCTGAAAGCCTATAGTCATGCCTATGAGCCCTTTGAGGATATTCTCGATCATTTAAATCATCACGTACAAGCCGGTCGAATCCGCCATATCGGTGTCTCCAATGAAACCCCTTATGGCGTAATGCGCTTTCTGGCAGAAAGTGAGGCGCGCGGGTTGCCCCGCATGCAGTCTATCCAGAATGTCTATAATCTGGTCTCCCGGCATTTTGAGGAGGGTTTGGAAGAGATTGCGATGCGCGAAAAG
>JARFRJ010000104.1 GCA_029287305.1 Hyphomonas sp.
GACACATATTCTATTATCAGGCGGCGTCCGACTTATGATGAGATGGTGGAATTGGAAAGCTTTCCAGAGTGGCTAAGTTAAACAATATCAAAGGCCTTGCCCTGAAATTACGCCTAACGCGCATACAGTTAATGCTGTTTCGCGCCGGTCAGGCTTTTTGGCCCGTTTTTGTGATTATAAGCGCTTATCTTGCCGCCGCGCTATTCGGCGCACTGGAGCCGTTGAGCCCGTCTTTCATCGCCCTTATCGCGCTGGCAATCCTTATCAGCATGGCTGTTTTTATCTGGATCGGGACGCGTAAATATCACCTTCCCAGTGCAAAAGAAGCCTTTGACAGCCTTGACCGGACCGATCCCATCCGACCACTGAGCGGTTTAACTGACAGGCCTGTCAGGCTTGATCCAGATGCGCTTGAACTGTGGCAGAGACACCTTGCTGAGCTCAAAAAAGCGGCGGCACGCTTGCGTCTGCCTAGCTTGGCCGCGCATTGGCGCCAACTTGATCCGTTTGATCTGCGCTTTATCATTCCGGCTATTTTTGCCTTTGGCCTGATCTGGACAGGCGCGAGCGGAGCCGACCGGATGGCACGCGCGCTTGCCCCTGATTATGGACATCTTATTGGCGCAGATCAGGTCCGGATTGAGGCTTGGGCAACCCCGCCAGACTATACCGGAAAGCCGCCTGTTTTTCTAATGCCCGGCATGTCTGGACAAGGGGCATTCAAAAGTGTTGAAATTCCCGAAGGCTCGCAAATTACCCTTCGCGCCACTGCCGCCAGTGCGCCCGTTTTACGCCTGCGGACAGAGCGCCACACCAAAAAGCACCGGTTTAAAGCCACACCAGATGGGGCCTATGAAGTAAATGCCGTGATTGAGGCCGACACGACAGTCTCTGTGCATTGGTGGGGCGAGCGCGCAAGCGGGCTGATCGGCATGATACCGGACGCGCCGCCGCGCATTGCTTTTACCCAAATGCCCGCCCTTGGCGCGAATGACCGCACCGAATTTGCTTGGGAGTTCAGTGATGATTATGGCGTTACCGAGCTAGAGCTTGCCATGCGTCTTGTCACCCCGCATCCAGCCGCGCCTGATGAAGAGCGCCGTATCCCTCTGGAACTTGACACGGTCCGCACCACAGAATCTGGCGCTGATATGGCGATTGATCTGACCCGGCAGGCTTGGGCCGGGCTTGAGGTGGAGGTGCAATTGCTGGCGCGTGATGGAGCTGGGCAGGAAGCACGCACTGAAACGCATATATTTCGTCTGCCCGAAAAACTCTTGCTGAACCCGCTTGCCCGCGCCGCGCAGGATATCCGCGTCACGGTTTTGCGCGAGCCCAGACCCTATCAGGCAACTTGGCCTATCAATCGGCTGGAAATGGCTCCGCAAGATATCCAAAAGGCCCATGCGATGCTCGAAGCGGTTAGTTTCGCCCCGGAATATTTCACCCGTGCGCCAGACCTCTATCTGGGCCTCACCACGGCGCAGGCCATGCTGGACAATGCCCGATCTTCAGAAGATGCGCGCAAGGTCGATAGCCTGCTCTGGGCCATTGCTTTAAAAGCAGAATATGGCAGTGCTGCAGACGCTTTGGGCGTCCTGCTCGCCGCCAAACAGGCGCTTGAGCGCGCCTTGAGAGACGGGGCCTC
>JARFRJ010000163.1 GCA_029287305.1 Hyphomonas sp.
ACTTTAAGCGCCTATACAAGCGATCTAGCGGAGTTTCTCTTTTTTATCGGGACGCATAATGGAGCTGATGCGACACCAGAAATGCTTAGTGACCTTACAATTCAGGATTTTCGCGCCTTTCTGGCCAAACGCCGCAAAGACGGCTTGTCGGATGCTTCCATTGCGCGTTTATTGAGTGCGATAAAAGCGCTCTATCGCTGGCTGGATCGCGCCCATAACTTGCCCAATACAGATATCGAGTATCTGCAAGGTCCCAAACATAAGCGTCGATTGCCTCGCCCGATTGCGCCCGATGCGGTCAGGGAAATGATCGAACTGGCCAGTGAGGCACCGCAAGCGGCCCCCTGGATTGCGGCGCGTGACAGCGCGGTCTTGCTATTGCTTTATGGAGCGGGCTTGCGGATTTCGGAGGCTCTGTCTCTAGTCGGGGGAGATATTCCTCTCGGCGACCGGCTACATATAACAGGTAAGGGTGGCAAGGTACGCATTTTGCCGATTATAGAGGTCGTGCGTGACAGTGTGCACACCTATGCAGAGCTTTGCCCCTATCCGCTGAAAAAGACAGAGGCTCTCTTTAAAGGGGCGCGAGGAAAGGCGCTGAACCCACGTATTATACAAGGCCTGACACAAAATCTGCGGACCCAGCTGGGTTTACCGCCAACGGCGACACCGCATGCCTTGCGGCATTCCTTTGCGACGCATTTACTCTCCAGAGGCGCGGATTTGCGGGCCATACAAACCCTGCTGGGTCATGCCTCTTTATCAACGACGCAAATGTATACGGGCGTGGATGCTGACCGACTTTACAATGTTCATGCCGCTGCTCATCCGCGCGGATGATAATTTACTTGCGCCTTAAGGCGGGCTTGGCATAATCCAGACCATGCAGATTTATCTTGCCAGCCCTGATCAGACGACCCAGCTTGGCGGTCAATTGGCCTCTCTCTTAAAGCCTGGCGATGTGATCGCACTCTATGGTGATTTAGGCGCAGGTAAGACCAGCCTTGCGCGCGGACTGATCCAAGCGCTCATGCAAGAAGAGATAGAGGTTCCAAGCCCGACCTTTACCATCTTGCAAACCTATGAAACAGATATCGCCCCTGTCTTCCATTATGATCTCTATCGTCTAAAAACAGAGGATGAGCTTTTTGAACTTGGCTGGGAGGACACGTTAAGCGGGATCACATTAATTGAGTGGCCGGAACGCGCCGGGACTTTATTGCCGGAATGCCGGCTGAATATACACTTTAAAATCGAAACCCTGGGTCGTACGCTAAATTTCGACCCCTCAGGAACAGACTGGCAAGGTCGCATTAATGAATATAGTCTCCAAGTCTCGGGCAACTGATCTGAAGCAGTTTTTAAGCGAGGCGTCCTGGGGAAAAGCCCGTTGGGTGCCGCTTTCGCAAGACGCCTCCACACGCCATTATATCCGGCTCATCAAAGATAATGGCCAAAGCGCTATGCTTATGGATGCGCCGCCTTTTGAAAAGCCGCCCTGTCCACCAGAAGCAAGCGATGCAGAACGCCGCACGCTTGGCTGGAATGCGCTGTCGCGACTGGCTGGATCGCGGGTTGAGGGGTTTACCGCCATTGCAGATTATTTACGCGGCCGGGGGTTTTCCGCGCCGGAAATTTATGCACATGACGCCCATAATGGATTTGCCTTGATTGAAGATTTTGGCATGGACCGGGAATTTGCGCGCCTGATTGAACGCGGCAAGGAAAATGAAAGTGTGCTGTACAAAAACGCTGCATCACTCCTGGCGGAGCTGCACAGCCAACCTGCACCGAAAAAAGTCGACCAGTGGCCCATTTTAGAATTTGATGGCCTCGCCCTAAAATCAAATGCGGACTTATTCGTGAAATGGGTTCCACAATTAGATGCATCAATCCATATAAGGCGCGATCAGATGGCACGCTGGGAGACAGAATTGGCCGCCTTGATTGAGGCGGCTTTAAGCTTTCCTCGCGAATTTTGCCTGCGCGACTTTCATGCGGAAAATCTGCTCTGGCTGCCATCACGCAGCGGACTTGCGCGCATCGGTGTGCTTGATTTTCAAGATGCTATCAATGGCTGGGATGGATGGGATATGGCCATGCTGGTTCAGGATGCCCGCCGCCATGTCAGCCGACAAGCGCGCCAAGGCGCCATTAAAACCTATCTTGACAGAACAGGCAAGAATGCGGAAGATTTCGAAACACGGCTTGCCATTCTCGGTACGCTCAACGCTTTGCGCATTACGGGCCTGTTTGCCCGCTTGAAAGTGCAGGACAATAAGGCAAAATATCTGGAATTTATGCCCCGGCAAAAGGAAATTCTGGCAGAAAATCTAGCGCACACAGCGTGTTCGGGCATGGCGGCTCTCATCCATGATATCGCTCCTTCTTTCCTGACGGCTTCTCTATGAAACATGTTCCACACACAGCAATGATCCTCGCCGCAGGCCTTGGAACACGCATGCGTCCCTTGACGCTGGAGACCGCCAAACCGCTTATCCGGATTAATGACAGAGCTTTGATAGACCGTATCCTGACACCGCTTATCGCGGTCGGCGTGACACGTTTTGTTGTCAATACACACTGGCAGGCAGATCTCGTTGAAGCGCATTTCAAATCCGGATTTGAGCCTGACATTGAAATTATTATTTCCGATGAGCGGGAATTATTGATGGATACGGGCGGCGCGCTCGCCAAAGCGGCCCCGCTTTTGGGTGAGGCCCCTATATTTGTTGCCAATACAGATGCTTTTTGGGAACCTTCAAACCCCTCTATTCTCCACAAAATGATCGATCAGTTTGATCCTGAGCGCATGGATGAACTGCTTCTTTTGGCGGATACTCACAGGTCTCTAGGATATACGGGCACGGGCGATTTCTTTCTTGGTTCTGATATGGAATTAACGCGGCGTGGCAGAGCGTCAACCGCGCCCTGGGCCTATACCGGCATCCGGCTCCTCAAACCGGAGACTTATAAAGATGAGCCCATACGTCCTTTTTCTGCGCTCGAGAAATGGCAGGCGGCGATTGCTGAAAACCGGTTATTTGGCATGTCTCTGGATGCGTTTTGGCTCCATGTGGGCACACCACAAGCCGTGGAGGATGCGCAAATGTGGCTGCGCTGCCATGGCGAATGAGACCGGCCAAGCTGTTTGGGGGCGACCGTCCAGCCCTCTGGACTATTTCATCTGGCCATTCTTTTATTCAGGCTTTGGCTGTAGGTCTTGCCGACGCGTTTAATCTTGCAGACAGGCCGGACGCTCTGGCGGATGCACTGATCTATTTGCCCAATCGGCGCTCGCAGCGCAGCTTGGCGGAGGCTCTGTATCAGGCGGCAGGTCAAAAGCCGATTTTGCTTCCGGATATTCGCGCGCTCGGTGATCTTGAAACAGATGAAGCGCCGAGCGGTGCTGAGGAGGCCTTGGCCGGATTGGGTCCGGCTTTGCCAGCCGCAAAACGTCTTGCTGTGCTGGCGCGAATGGTAACGCAGTTTTATACCGCGCAAGGCTTGCCTTTGCCGCCCCGTGCAGCGCTTTCAGCCGCCGCCCAATTAGGACAAATTCTCGATTCAGCTGCCCTGTCCGGCGAGGTGGATTGGGGCAAGCTGCCGGAACTGGTCCAAGAACGCGATCTGGCGCAGCATTGGCAAAATTCACTTGATTTTCTTAAAATCATTACCGAGGCTTGGCCCGAATGGCTGGCCGAAAATAATGCCGAAGACCCCTTTACGCGCCGCAAGCTCGTCGCGGCCTCTATCGCTAAGGCTTGGGAAGAGACACCGCCCAAAGGTGCGGTTATCATTGCCGGTTCAAGCGGCGCAACAGAGGCGACACAAATCCTGATGCGCGCTGCCTTGCGCCTAGATCAGGGCGGTGTTGTGTTTCCCGGGCTTGACCGTCAGGCACCGGCGACCTTGTGGGAGGCGATCTTGGCGGATAAAGCGCCGGGCAAAGCTGGCGAGCCTGAACACCCTCAATTTTCTCTCTTTACCTGCCTGCATAATCTTGGCCTTGATTTAGAGGCGGTGAAGCTCTGGCCTGGCCTGTCGCGCGGGCCGGAGGAGCAAGCGCGCAGACGCTTGATCCATGAAAGTCTCGCCCCGGCCAGCCAAACTGCCGATTGGCTGATCCGATTGCAGGATATGGCTGCGCCGCAAAGTCAGGATGAATTCACCCGCAGCGCTTTAGCTGGCCTAAGCCTGATTGAGGCCGAAGATGAAGCTGAAGAGGCCCTATTGGCCGCGCTTGCGCTGCGCCAGACCCTAGAAACGCCGGGCAAGACAGGTGCGCTGATCACCCCTGATGCCGGATTGGCCCGGCAAGTCAGCGCTTTACTGAAACGCTGGAATATTGATCTGGCCCCTTCAGCAGGCCTGCCCCTTGCGCGCAGTCAACAAGGATCGCTTGCCCTTCTGGCGGCGCAATGGGCGCTTGATCCGGGCGACCCGGTTCACCTGATGGCCGTGTTGAAGCATGGCCTGATAAAGGAAGCCCCCGAAACGCTCAGCGCATTGGAAATCGACATTTTGCGGGGCCCAAGACATTGGACCGACCTTGATGATCTGCTGGCCTTTATACAAAGCAGGCCCGCGCAAACCCGCACAATAAGAGAAAAAAAATCACCTGAAAAGAACGGTGCAAATGATCGCCAAGACGCTCTGATCGCGCTTGTAAAGCGGCTGAATAGCGCCTTGCAGACAGCCCCTGCGCTGACCGGATGCTCCGAACCGATTGACACAGCTATAGCGGTGGATGAGCTCTATGCCTTGTTGAGCGCGCTAACTGGACAAAAGAGCGATCTTTGGCGCGGCCCTGCGGGCGAGGCCTTATCTAATTGTTTGGAGGATTTGCGCGAAATTGTGCAGGTTTTATCGCCGCTTTCGCGGACAGATTTTATCGATATTTTTGAATATCTCGCCGCCCAGCATACTCTGCGCGAAGAGGCGGGTGCTCATCCGAGATTACATATTTGGGGGCCATTAGAAGCGCGATTGCATCAGGCCGATACGATGGTTCTGGCTGGGCTCAATGAAACCATTTGGCCACAGCCGCCTAATTTGGATGGATTTCTGCCCCGCCATTTTCGCGGCGAGCTTGGCCTATTGGCGCTGGAGGCGCGGCTTGGTCTTGCGGCGCATGATTTTGCTCAATTTGCCAATGCGCCAAATGTTCTGATGCTGTATTCAACCCGCCGCGAGGATGCCCCCGCGCTGCCCTCGCGTTGGGTGTTGCGCCTGAAAACTCTGGCTGAAGGTGCGCTTGGACCAGAAGGTGCCAAAAATGCCTTTACCGCATCTGAACCGGCGCATACCCACCTTAAAAGCTGGGCGAGGGCATTAAGGCGCGATGCTCTGACCTTCGATACCCAATTGGCCAAACCTGTGCCCCGTCCGCCTGTTGAGGCACGTCCCAAACGGCTATCGGTGACGCGGATTGATGGCTTGCAACGCGACCCCTATGCGATTTATGCCGATCAGATTTTAGAGTTAAAGAAACTACGCCCGCTCAATGCGGAGCTTGATGCCCGCCAGCGCGGCACAGCTATTCATGCGGCTTTGGAAGATTTTCACGCCTGCTCTGACCATGCCCAAACCGCAGACTGGCTCAGCGCCCGCTTTGCCCATCATCTTGCCCGCGCCGGGGACCATGTCCATAGTTTGATCGGCCAGAAGGCGCATCATGAAAATATGGCCGCGGCCTATCTGGCTTGGTGGCAAGCTCGGCGCGGTGATATCACACAAGCTTGGTCAGAAAAATATGGCCGGATTGACATCTCGATAGAGGGGCGGCCCTTCACGCTTAGCGGTATTGCCGACCGTTTGGAGCTGATGCGCGATGGCGCAATGACAATTATCGATTTCAAAACAGGGGCGCCCGCCACACGCAAAGCCGTTGAGGCTGGATTTAATCCGCAATTGCCTTTGCTTGGCCTGATGGCCGAGAAAGGCGGGTTTGACCTTCCCGTCAGCGCACATATCGGTGCGTTTGGGTATTTGGCGGTAAAAGCAAAGTTTGAGGAAAAAATAATCGCGGGCCAAGTGGAAGAGGCAAACACCTTGATTCTACAGGCTGAAGACACGCTGATCCGCTTGCTGAAAGGCTTTCAGGACCCTGAAACGCCCTATTTGTCCATCCCACGTGTTTTGCTTCAGACAAAATATAAAGGCGATTATGATCTTCTGGCCCGCCGCGCCGAATGGGGCGGAGATATAAATTCAGGTGAGACAGAATGAGCATATCACCGCCGAATATTGAGGCGTATCAGGCCGCCAACCGCGCCCAGCGCCTCGCCGCGCATCCAGACAAACCGGTTTGGGTGTCGGCCAATGCCGGGTCGGGCAAAACCAAAGTCCTGATTGATCGGGTCGCCCGGCTTCTGCTGAAAGGAGCGGACCCGGCCTCTTTATTATGCATCACCTATACCAAGGCGGCGGCCAATGAAATGCTGGACCGGCTTTTTGCTCGGCTCGGCGAATGGTCTGTCATGGAAGAGGACCGTTTGCGAGCCGCGCTTGCCGCCCTGGAGGTCCGTGAGGGGAGTGATTATAGCCGGTCCGATATTCGCGCCGCGCGCGCCCTCTTCGCCCGCGCTTTGGAGACGCCGGGCGGGCTGAGGATTGAGACCATTCATGCTTTTTGTGCGCGTATTTTGCGCCGCTTTCCTCTTGAAGCAAATATCGCGCCGGGCTTTCAGGAGATTGATGAAAGCGAGGCCGACGCCCTCTGGCAAATCGCCGTTCAATCGGGGTTAATCGAAGCTGACCAGCACCGCCCGGCAAGCCTGAAAACGGTCACTCTTGCCGCTGGCGGCTATGGCGCGGAACAAGGTCTGAAGCTTGCACAGAATAAATCAGACCTGATCTGGGCATATTTTGATCGCTGTCAGGGGGATACCGCCCGGATGCAGGCCGTTTTGCGCGATCATTTGAACGCGCCGGAAGCCTCTGAAGAGGATTTGATCGCCCACGCTATGGGCGATGCATTTCCCGTGGCAGATTTGCGCGCTGCGCTTGAAATTCTCTCGACACGGACAAAGCGTGATTGCAAACGCACCGCAAATGCGCTGACTGGCGCACTTTCGGCCCGTGACCCGCATCAAAAATGGCAGGCCTATAAGAGCCTGTTTTTTACCGATAAGGATGCGCCGCGCACATCCCTTTTCAATCTGCCCTCTGATCCCCTTTTGGAGGATTTGTTTGCCACCAAAACCTTGCCACAGGGCCGGGAAGTGCAGCGTATCTTGCGCTTGAGCGAAGATATCAAAGCCGCCCGCACCTATACTCGCACCTGGGCGCTGATTGATCTTGCTTTACCCATGCTGCAAACTTATCGCCAGCTAAAAGCCGGACGCGCCCGGCTCGATTTTGATGATTTGATCGCCTTCACCAAAGCCCTTCTGACCGAACAGGCCAGTACAGATTGGGTCTTGTTCAAACTCGATGGGGGGCTGAACCATATTCTTCTTGATGAGGCCCAGGACACCAGTCCGGACCAATGGGATTTGATTGAGGCGCTCTCAGCAGAATTTTTCGCGGGCAAAGGCGCGGAAAAACGCATCGACCCGCGCACTCTGTTTGTGGTCGGCGACGAAAAGCAATCGATTTATTCTTTTCAGGGTGCAGACCCCGGGCGGTTCCTTACCGAGCGACAGTTATTTCAGGCCCGGTCTCTGGCCGCATTTAACGCGGCGCATTTGCCAGACATGCAAATGTCTTTTAGGTCTTGCCCTGAAATTCTGGACTTTGTCGATACGCTTTCAGAGTGCGGCGATGTTGCGGGGCATCCCTATATGGC
>JARFRJ010000189.1 GCA_029287305.1 Hyphomonas sp.
CACCAGCTTTTATCTCCGGCTAGGGACTCAGCAGCGCAAATCGCCAGTCTTGGAGAAGCAACACGTCAGGCCACGCATAAGATCAATCAAGATACCGTAAAAGCGGTCGAAGTGATTAAAAAGATGAGCGAGGACTTGTCTGAAGAACGTATACGTTCAGAATCTGTCAGCTATGCCATTGCTGATAATGCCCGCGATTTGACAGAACGTCTGGCCAAGGAGCGCGAAGCTTTGGAAGTCTTGTGCCGGACATTGAGCGAGCGGACAGATATTTATAATCAGCTCGTGCCAAAACGCGCCGAAGCTATGATTGAAGCCACTGAACAGGCCACTGAAAAACTGTCCACCGCAGATACTGTCTTTCAACAAAGGCTGGCCGAGATGCAAAGCACAGTCCTGGATTTATCGAGCGGGCTTGAAGGTCTGGATACACATGCGCGCGCCACAACCGAGCTTATAAGCGAATTTGAACGCAAGATGAGCCATATTGAAACACGTCTGAATGCCGCCGATCAGACCTTGCAAACTGCAGAAAAGGTCAGCGCAATGGCCGCAGATACAGCCACAGCAACAAGTCAGTCCATGCGCTTGGCGATCGATACCGCTTTGGAAAGCGCCCGCTATGTCAATCAGGAAATCAGCGAAACAACCCGGGCGATGCAAGACCGCGCCAATGAAGTGGTTGCGCAATTGACCGCCGCGGCCAGAGCCGTGCAAATTATGCTGCACCCCGATAAGATAAACGTGACCGCCCCCTCAACCCTGCCCGAACAGGCTCACTATTCACACACTTCAAGACTGGCACAGAAACCAGCCTCGCCTCCAATTGCACAGGGACACAGGCAATTTGTTGCCGAAGAAGATTTGTTTGAACCCAATCTGGAGCCGAGTGTGCAATCAGAGGCGCAGACAAGCCCATTTGTTTTTACACATAAAGACATTTTGCACACAGAGGGGTCTACACCTCAATCCTATAATCAGGCTGAGGCGGCTGACCCATCAAATCGCGGCAAAGCAGCCCCTCTCACATCATCAACCCCGGATGATAGTGCACCGGTTTTTCTGGACCGTGCCCTTACCGAGGCTCATGCGCCAGGGGAAAAGCAAGGCAAATCCGCCTCACCCCAATATATAATGGCTGCCGGCCAAGGGCCCGATGCTCCCCCGTTTGGGTCACACGCTAATTCCCCGCCATGGCGCGATATCATTGCCGATATGGACATTGTAAAAGCAGGCCATGCAGACAATTATGGCGCCGAGGTTAAAAAGGTAAATCAGCTTGCCCATCATCTGATTACGCATCTGGAAAAGAGCGGAATTGACCTATCTGCAAGTCTGAAACCGCGTGACAAGAAAAAAATTGCCCATGACTCGAAAAAAGGGCACGCCAAGCGGCGATCGCAAACCCAGAGCCTTGCCAAAGGTGAAATTGCACGTGTGTCACAAAGACTTGAGAAAGACAGCACTCTTAAAGACGAGGCTATGGCCTTTATTTCGAGCTATGAGGGTGAAGCGCTCAAAACGCTGGAAGAGACCGGGGGAAATGGCCGTCATGCCTCAGCACGTTTAGCCGCTTTCCTGCTTTTGGAAGTTATCCTCGATAATGACACAGCCAAAGAGCGGGCCTCAAAAGGCTTCTTTCGCTAAGTGTTCAGGCAATCGCTTTGTTTAAGGTACAAAAATCAGGCCGCACATATTGATCGGGGTCCGTATTGCGAGGGTTTTTTGCTGGTTCAGAGCTTTAAGCAATTCCAAAAAAATCGCAAATGCTTTAAATGTATTTAGAAGATATGCTTGAGGCGTCAAAAAGTGTTAACTTTCAGGAAGCCATCGACTATGCTAGACTGTAAAATAATGTGCCTTATATAGAGAGTATGGATTTCAAACGCAGCGTTAAGCGGATGAAGTTTTAAAATGCATGATTCAAAAGAACCATTTCGGATTAATGCGTCTGCTTTATGGCTTGTTCAATAGGATTTTATCGTGAAATTATTCGCTTTTATCGCTTTTGGTTTACTTCTTTTCTCCGCCTGTGTGACGCCAACGCCCTATCAGTCGGCCATGGATCATGGGGACGGTTATTCCAATCAAAAGATTGAATCCAATCGCTGGTCCATTTCTTTTTCCGGCAATAGCCTGACCGACCGCCAGACAGTTGAGACATATTTACTCTATCGTGCGGCTGAACTGACGCGTGATAATGGATATGATGTGTTCCAGATCGTCTCGCGCGAGACCGAAGGCAAATCACATATGATTGCAACCGGGTACAGCTCGCCATTCTTTTACAATTTTTACGGCTTTGGCCCGCACCTTGGCTATCGAAGCGACTCCTATTGGCCTTCCCCCTATCACAGCCGCACGCGTCGTCATCGCCTCGCATTAGGGGCTGGGTTTGGCGGCTATGGCAGTCTGTATGAGGATCCGTTTTATCCGATGAATGATTATAGAGAGCAAGTTTCCTATGAGGCGATTGCAGAGATCATCATGCATAAAGGCGATAAGCCTGAAAACAGTACAGACTACTTTTATGCGGGCGAAGTCCTGACCAATCTGGCTGACAGCATTGTGCTACCGGAAGAGGAAGCGGACACTTAGAACGATTTTTAAGGCATCCGCCTTGTGAGCCCTATTTGAAAAATAGGGCTCTTTTGTGCTTTTCATCCCCCCAATATTAGCGCGGACACGCTCTATCGCGGAGCCATGCGGATCGCACCGTCCAGACGGACATCTTCGCCATTGAAATAGGGATTGCGGCACATTTCCAGCGCCAGTGAAGCATATTCTGTCGGATTACCAAGCCGGGCCGGATTAGGCACCATGGCACCAAGCGAGGCGCGGACATTTTCCGGAGCCCCTGCCAGAAGAGGCGTATCAAATATCCCGGGCAGAATCGTATTTACACGAATAAGCTCACGCGAAAGATCGCGCGCAATCGGTAATGTCATCCCGACAACACCCCCTTTGGACGCTGAATAGGCCGCTTGCCCGATCTGGCCATCCTCGGCAGCGACAGAGGCTGTATTCACAATCGCGCCGCGTTCGCCGTCAATCGGGTCCAAAGTCATCATACCCGCAGCGGATTTGGCAATACAACGAAACGTGCCAATCAGATTGATCTGGATGACCAGTTCAAATTTCTTTAGCGGAAAATGCGATATCTCCCCGGTTTGCCGATCCCGGCTGGCGGTTTTGATCGCATTACCTATGCCCGCACAATTAACCAATATACGTTCCTGGCCCAAAGCCGCACGGACTTTGGCAAAACCGGCATCCACCTCCTCTTCAGAAGTGACATTGACATTGGCATAGATCCCGCCAAGCTCAGCAGCAACCGCTTCGCCCTTTTCGGCATTCATATCAAATATACCGATCTTGACGCCGTGCGCACCAAGCGCTCGGGCTGTGGCCGCACCGAGGCCAGAAGCGCCCCCGGTAATGATGGCGGTAACAGAGTTATCCAATTTCATGTGATTTATCCTTGATTTCAAGCTGAGATAAAGAGATCATAATAGCTATGTTTAATTTGGGAAAGCGCAAAGCTGAAGTGATTGTTGAGCAGGCCACTGATCCGGTGGAAGCCAGCCAGCCCTTAGCTTTGGAAAAAAATGAACGACGTACACGCAGCGGTTTTATACCGAAAATAATGCGTGTGGCTGGACATATTCCTTTTGCTGATGATCTGACCGCCGCCTATTATTGTGCGATCGATCGCAAAACCCCACTAAAGGCCAAGGCGGTTCTCTTTGCGGCTCTGGCTTACTTCATTATTCCCACGGATCTGGTGCCAGATATCATTGCCGGGCTTGGCTTTACCGATGATGCCACAGTATTGGCCGCCACACTTGGCATTGTCAGCGCGCATATCCAGCCAAGACATCGGCGCGCCGCCCGCCGACTGCTGGGCCTGAAAGCGAAAAAAGACGCCCTGAAAACCCCTTCAGACTAAGCTTCACGGCTTTGGCGTTTAAAGCCTGCCTGATCAGGCTTTGGCAGATTTTGATGCGCGTTTACGCTCATGCGGGTCCAAATGTACTTTGCGCAGGCGAATACTGAGCGGGGTCACCTCGACAAGTTCGTCATCCTGAATATAGGCAATGGATTTTTCCAATGTCATTTGTAAAGGCGGGGTCAAGCGAACAGCCTCATCTGTGCCGGATGCGCGGACA